>NZ_JBEZFT010000115.1:0-19319 GCF_040649595.1 Kribbella sp. NPDC048915
GCGCAGAACGTCGGTCATGTCCGCGAGGAGGAGCAGACCGGGCGCCACGGGCGGCACGGGCGGCACGGGCGGCACGGGCGGCACGGGCGGCACGGGCGGCACGGGCGGCATGGGCGGCACAGTAGGCACGGGCGGCACAGTAGGCACGGCGGCACAGAATGCGCGAGGTGTGCGGCGGGGTACGGCGCGGCGTCGCGAGAGGGCGGCGCCGCGCCTGATTGCGTTCACGCCGGCGGAGGTGTTACTCCAGCCAGACGGTTTCGAATGTGGGGTTTTCGTGAATGTGGACGGCTTCGTAGCCGTCCGGCCCGGTGCGGAACTTGTGCGGCGTTTCCGCCGGTACGACGATGATTTGGCCGGCGTGGCCCACAACCTCCTCGGTGTCCACGACGAACGTCGCGGAACCGCGGCGGATGATGAACGTCTCCGGGTACGGATGCTTGTGCAGCCGCGGCCCGACGCCCTCCTTCGTCGTCGACTCGAAAATCAGCGAAACCCCTGCCCCACCGGGCAGTTGTTCGTAGTTCTCGGCCCACTCCTCCCCGTCCGGACGCCCGTCGGCCCGATCCACCACCGCGGCCCCGGTGTTCCCGATCTCCGTCATACTCACCCTCCTTCGATCGTTCCCGCCACCGTACGCCCGTCCCGGGTCGCCGCCGCCCTTTTGCCCACCGCCAGATGGTTGCCTACAGCAACCACAATCCGCGCCCGACTGGCCACCTCCCGGAGGTTTGAACAGCCAGTGGGGGCCGTACCCACGAAATAACCTGTCCCACGCCCCGAATAGCTGTCCACACCCCGGCCGGTGTCACGCTCCCGGCCGGTGTCAAGCCCCCGGCCGGTGTGAGGGCCCCCGCCGGTGTGGGGCCCTCGGCCGGCGCCACGCCCTCGGCCCGGTTCCCTCCACAACCGGCCGGTTCCCACACACCCGGCCGGTCCCCTCACACCCGGCCGGTCCCCTCACGCCCGGGCCGGTCCCCTCCCCTCCCCGGCCCGGCGTCCACGCCCCACTACCTGCCCTCCACCCCCGGCCCGGCATCCACACCCCAGTACCTGTCCTCACCTCCGGCCCGGCATCCACGTTCCGCGCCTCGGCACGTCCGGAGGCGACACTCCGGATGGGAGCTCACATAGGGTGTGGCGCATGCCGATGTACTCGTTCGAAGGCAAGCGCCCGACCGTGCACCCGGACGCGTGGATCGCGCCGACCGCGACCCTCGTCGGTGATGTGGTGGTCGAGGCCGGGGTGTCGATCTGGTACGGCGCGGTGATCCGGGCCGATCTGGGCACGATCACGATCCGTGACGGCGCGAACATCCAGGACAACACGGTCATTCACGTCGGCCACAACGGCTGCGAGATCGGCCCGAACGCGACGGTCGGCCACCAATGCCTCGTCCACGACTGCACGATCGGCGAACAGGCGCTGGTCGGCAACGGCGCCATTGTCCTGGACGGAGCAGTCGTCGGCCCCCGCTCGCTCGTCGCCGCCGGCTCCACCGTCACGCCGGGCGCGGTCATCCCGCCCGAGTCGGTCGCGATGGGCAGCCCCGCGAAGAAGATCGTCCCCCTCGAAGGCACTGCCAAGCTCTTCGTCGACCACAACGCCGGCGTGTACCACGCCCTGGCCCACCGCCACGCCGCCACGGTCGAACTCGTCGAAGACTGAACACTCCCTTCCGCACGCCCGTACGCCGCCCAACCTCGACGGCCCACTCGACGACCAACGTCCGCACTCCCTTGCGCCCGCGGTTCGCCGCCTGACCCAGCGTCACTTGTCCATGCCCTCGAGGGTTTCGCGACTCAACGCAGGCCCGCGCCGACGCGGACGCCCACCACTCACTAACCCTGCGGCTGCCGGTCGCGCCAGGCGTGGATCCACTGGAAATTGGCCGCAGCGGCGAGGTTGGTGGGTGGTGGAGGTCCGCACTCGGCCGATGCATGCCGGCACCCGCACCAGGCGACGCCACGCGAGCCGTGTACGTCAGGGATAACCGCCGAACTGCAGGTTTGCCCGATCGGGCAGCGCAGAGGGCGTGCGAGAGGGTCCCGACCCCGGGCGGCCCGCGCCGTGGCACGGGAGCAGTGCGGGGCTGCGGTGAGCAGGCGGGGATCTTGTGAATGGTGACGGGAGATGTCGCATATTTGGGTTCAGCCTGGTGGGCATGACGGAGCGGGCTTGGGTGGCGGTGGTTTCGGCTGAGCACACGGAGCGGGCCGTGGCGGGTGGATTTGTGCAGTTGAACCACGGGAAGCGGTACGGCGTGGCGCGGCTGCAGCGAGGTGATGGGTTTGCGATCTACTCGCCGACCGAGCGGTACCTGGGCAAGCAGCCGCTGCGAATGTTCACCGCGTTGGGTTTCGTGGCGGACGACGCGCCGCACCAGGCGGAGCCGATGAGTATGGGTGCGCGAGGCATTGTCCGGCCGTGGCGACGGCGGATCGCGTTTCTCGACGTACGGCGGGTGTCGGTGCAGGATGTCGACCTGGAGCTGACCCGCGCGCCGAACTGGGGATACCAGCTGCGCCGCGGCCTTGTCCCGCTGGAACCGAACGATTTCGAGAAACTCCAGAGCGTGATGTCAATTTCGTGACGTCGAGTTCGACGTAGCAGTATGAACACGACATTCCGGCGGTTGCTGATCAACACACTGGTGGCGAATGTGACCACCACGTTCTTGAGCTTCGCCTTCGCGTTCTGGGTGTACCTGGTGACGCGCTCGGTGCTCGCGGCCTCGGTGGTGACCGGTGTCTCGATGCTGATCGGGTCCGTGGCGGGGACCGTTTTCGGCGCGGTCGTCGACGCGCACCGCAAGAAGACCGCGATGGCGCTGTCCTCGTCGATCACGGGCGTCGCGTTCGCGCTCGCCGGCGTACTGTACGTCGTCGCCGGCCGCGAGCTCACCAACTGGCACACCGTTTGGTTCTGGGCGTTCACGCTGCTGATCGTCGTCGGCAGCACCGCCGGCACGCTGCGCAGCATCGCGCTCTCGACCGCGGTGACGCTGTTGGTTCCGGAGGACCGCCGGGACAAGGCGAACGGCCTGGTCGGCACGGTCAACGGTGTCGCGTTCCTGATCACCAGCGTGTTGAGCGGCCTGGCGATCGGGTTCGTCGGGATGGGTGGCACGATCGCGATTGCGATGATGTTCACCGGCGCCGTCCTGATTCACCTGCTGTTCGCGATCCACATCGACGAGCCGCGGCCGGAGCACCACGAGCGCGTCCGCATCGAGGTCCGCACCGCGTGGCAGACGATGCGCGGCGTGCCTGGGTTGTTGCCACTGGTGCTGTTCAGCACGTTCAACAACCTGATCATGGGTGTCTTCATGGCCCTGATGGACCCGTACGGCCTGAACCTGTTCTCCGTTCAGTCCTGGGGCTTCGTGCTCGGTTTCACCAGCATCGGGTTCATCGCCGGCGGTGCGCTGGTCGCGCGCTTCGGCCTCGGGCGCTCGCCGTTGCGGTTGCTGCTGCTGGCGAACGTCGCGATCGCGATCGTCGGCCTGGGTACGGCGGTGCGCGAATGGCAGGCGCTGCTCGTGCTCGGGATGTTCGGGTTCATGCTGGTGATCCCGGTCGCCGAGGCCGCGGAGCAGACGATCCTGCAGCGGATGGTCCCGTTCGAGAAGCAGGGCCGGGTCTTCGGGTTCGCGCAGAGCATCGAGACCGCATCGACGCCGATCGCCGCGTTCGCGATCGGCCCGGCGGCACAGTTCCTGCTGATCCCGTACATGAACTCGAGCGCCGGGCGTACCACCTTCGGCTGGCTGCTCGGCGACGGCCAGGCGCGCGGCATCGCCCTCGCCTTCGTGGTCGGCAGTCTGCTGATGCTGATCGTCGTCCTGAGTGCGTTCCTGAGCGCGGCCTACCGCCGCCTGAACCTCAGCTACGCCGCAGCCGAGCCCCTGCCCGCATAAGGCGGTGACCTCGCCGGTCTGTAGGTTCGGTTCATGGTGGCCGTTGGAGACGACGTCTCGGTGGCGACTGCGCGGCAGGTCGCGTTGGCCGCGCAGGGGTTCGGTACGGCGCGGCCGCGGCGGGCGGATGCTCGGGCGATCCGCAAGGCGATCGGGTGGGCCGGCGTACTGCAACTCGACTCGGTGAACGTGGTGTGCCGCTCGCACTACCTGCCGGCGTTCGCACGGGTGGGCAACTACCCGCGCGCGACCCTCGACCGGATGAGCTGGAGCGAGGACCGCGAACTGTTCGAATACTTCTGGGGCCACAAGGCCGCGCTGCTCCCGCTGAACGTCTTCCCGCTGATGCGATGGCGGATGCGCGCGGTCGAGCGCCAGGTGTGGGATCAGGAGCTCAGCCCGGACCTCGCCGTCCCGTGGTCCGTGGTCGTGGGAATGCGCCGACTGTCCGCGGAGCAGCCCGGGTACGTCGACGACGTACTGCGGATGGTGACCGAGCACGGGCCGTTGACCGCGGGCGAGGCGAGCCCGGACGGTGTACGGCGCAAGCGCACCGACCCGGACCCCGATCCGGGCACCGGGAAGATGTGGAACTGGCAGGACGCGAAGATCGCGATCGAGTACCTGTTTTGCACGGGGCGGGTGTCGATCGCCGGCCGGCGGCACTTCGAGCGGGTTTACGACCTGACCGAGCGTGTCCTGCCGGCCGAGGTCCTTGACAGGCCGGCGCCGGCTGCCGATGAGGCCCGGCGTGAGCTGGTCCGGATCGCCGCCCGCGGGCTAGGGATCGCGACGCTGAAGGAACTGTGCGGCGGCAGCGGTCAGGCGCACTTTCCATTGCCTGCAGCAACGGGACGTGAGGTGATCCGCGAGCTGGTCGATGCCGGCGAGCTGGTGCCGGTACGGGTCGAAGGGGTGAAGCAGCAGGCGTACAGCTGGCACGAGGCCGAGGACCGCCCGATCCGCGGGCAGGGGTTGCTCTCCCCGTTCGACCCACTGATCTGGAACCGGGACCGCACGCACCACTTGTTCGACTTCTTCTACCGGATCAGCATTTACACACCCGCGCCGCAGCGCGTCCACGGCTACTACGTACTGCCGTTCCTGCTGGACGACCAGCTGGTGGCGCGGGTCGACCTCAAGGCCGATCGGCAGTCCTCAACGTTGGTCGTACCAACCCTCACCGCGGAGCCGAACGCACCCGAGTTCGTCGAGCAGCTCGCCGCCGAGCTGCATCTGATGGCGGACTGGCTCGGCCTCGACCACATCGCCGTACCTGCCGCTGGTCGGCTCGCCGCTCAGTTGACCGATCGGATGCGGGTGACGAGTACGCCGGCCAGAAGGGTCACGGCGGAGGCCAGGAAGTAGAGCACCGGATAGCCTCCCAGATGCTTGACGACCGGTGCCGCGACGGCCGGCGCCAGCACCTGCGGCAGTGAGTTCGCGATGTTGATGACGCCGAGATCCTTGCCCCGGTCGCGCGCGCTCGGCAGCACCTGGGTGAGCAGGGCGAAGTCGACCGCCAGGTACACGCCGAAGCCCGCACCGAGGATGATCGCGCCGAGGATCGCACCCGGCCAGGTCGGCCACAGTGCGAGGACGACGCCGGCCGCCGCCATCACCCAGCCGGACGCGGTCACGAACACCTTGCGCCGCGCCAAGCGGTCCGACCAGCGCCCGAAGCTGATCGCGGTCACCAGCACACACCCGCTGTAGATCGCGGTCAGGTTCAGGACACCGGTGTCGGGGTCGGCGATCCTGACCTGGTCCTGCAGGTAGTAGAACAGGTACAGCGTTCCGAGCGCGTTGCCCACGTTGAAGAGGAATCGCGTCAGCCACGCCCAGCCGAAATCCGGGTACCGCCGCGGGCTGATCCAGAAACCCTTAAGGAAATCGCCCAGCACAAAGGCGGGTCGCTCGACCAACCGCACATCCCCACTGCGCATCAGGTACGGCACAACCGACAACACCAGGAAGACGGCGCACGCGACGTACCCGAGGGTGAAGCTGTCGAAGGCCGCTGCGAGCGCTGTGCCGACCAGAGCCCCGAGTACTTGTGAGATCGCGACCCAGCCGCCGACGGATCCGCGCTGCACCACCGGAACCCGATCGGGTACGGCGGCCGTCACCGCGGCCAGGAGTGCGTTTCCGAAGAGCTGCATCAGGCACCAGCCGAGCAGCATCAACGCGACCGCGTGCGCACCCGAGAGGATCCCGAGACCGATGGCACCGCCAACGGCCCCGGCGACCACCCACGGAACTCGGCGACCGTGCCGGGACGTGGTCCGGTCGGACAATGCACCGAACGCCGGATTCGCCAGCACCGACACCGCCGCGCCGACCCCGGTGACCAGCCCGAAAACGTATTCCTTGTTCCCCGGCGCGACCACCTCGGACTGTTTCGCGAGCAGCACCTGGATCGGTCCGAGCCAGGCGGCGAAGAACGCCGACGTTCGCCAGCACGACGGCCGCGGTCCATCGCCCGCGGACCCGGACGGTGGGCTCCGCCAGGGCCGCCGGAACGATGCCCGGATCGGGGATCATTTCCGGCTCTGCGCGATCAGGTCCCGGAACCAGTGGTACGACGCTTTCGGTGTCCGCACCAGCGTCTCGAAATCGACATGCACCAGGCCGAACCGCTGCGAGTACCCGGCCGCCCATTCGAAGTTGTCGAGCAGCGACCACTGGAAGTACCCGCGGACGTCGATGCCGTCGTCCATCGCGGCCTTGAGCGACCGCAGGTAGCCGTCCAGGTAGTCGATCCGCCGCTGGTCCGGCACCACCCCGTCGACCGGTCCGTCGTCGTACGAGCAGCCGTTCTCGGTGATGTAGATCGGCGGCAACCGGTCGCCGTACCGCTGCTTGAACGTCCGCAGGATCTCGCCGAACGCGTCCGGGACCACTGGCCAGCCGAAGTCCGTCGTCGGGTAGCCGGTGAGCTGCCGCGGCTCGAAGGGCAGCCCCGGCGGCAGTTGGACGCCGTCCGTGGCCGCGGTGTCGGCCTGACCGGTCGCGACGCCGACGGAGACCGGTGAATAGTGGTTGATGCCGAAGAAGTCGGGCGGTGTCGCGATCACCGCGAGGTCGTCGGCGACCGGACCCGGCATCGCGTCGCCCATGCCGTCCGGGTACTGACCGAGCAGGATCGGGTCGGCGAACATCCAGTTGATCAGGTTGTCGTACAGCGCCGCCGCCTCCCGGTCCTCGGCGCTGTCGCTCGCGGGCCAGGTCGGCGCGTGGTTCGACGCGATGCCGATCGTCCGCGCGCCGGCCGCGCGCAGCGCCTGCACGGCTCGGCCGTGGGCGAGCAACTGATGATGCGCGACCGGAAGCGCGTCGAACAGCAACTGCTTACCGGGCGCGTGTGCGCCGAGCGAGTAGCCCATCAGCGTCAGCACCATCGGCTCGTTGATCGTGATCCACATCGGCACCCGGTCGGCGAACCGTGCGCCCAGGATGCCGGCGTACTCTGCGAACCGGTCGGTGATGTCGCGGGACAGCCAGCCGCCCGCATCCTCGAGCGGTTGCGGGGTGTCCCAGTGGTACAGCGTCGGCGCCGGCTGGATCCCGGCACCGAGCAAGGTGTCGATCAGCCGGTCGTAGAAGTCCAGGCCGGCCGCGTTGCCCGGTCCGCTGCCCGATGGCTGGATCCGCGGCCAGGCGAACGAGAACCGATAGGTGTCCACGCCGAGTTCGCGCAGCAACGCGACGTCCTCGGCGTACCGGTGGTAGTGATCGCACGCGATCTCCCCGGTGTCGCCGCCGAGGATCCGGCCGGGCTCCGCGCAGAACGTGTCCCAGGTCGAGGGGCCGCGGCCGTCCTCGGTCACGGCACCCTCGATCTGGTACGCCGACGTCGAAACTCCCCACCGGAAATCCGCAGGGAACACCAAGTTTCCTGCGGCGTTTCCTGAAGCGTTTCCTGCGGTCGGTACCGGAGGTGTGGGATCAGCTGTCATGCGCATCGTCCTCGTCGGCGGTCTTGTCCTGGGCGCGCGGCGGCTCGGCCTTGCGGACGACGACGGCCGTCCCGTACGCCGCCACCTCGCTCATCGTGTTCGCGATCTCGTTGCAGTCGAACCGCATCGCGAGGATCGCGTTCGCGCCCATCTGCTGGGCCATCTGGCACATCCGCATCACGGCGACGTGCCGCGACTCGGCCAGCATCTGGGTGTACTCCGGCACCTCGCCGCCACCGAGGGACCGGAAGCTCGCGGTGAAGTTCGAGCCGAAGTCCCGGCTCCGCACGGTCAGTCCGAACACCTCGCCGAACACCTGCTCCACGCCGAACCCGGGCAGGTCGTTCATCGTCGAGACCAACACCGGGTACGGCGAACCCTGCGGCGCGACGTGCGGCACCTGCTGCCGACCTGGCTGCTGCTGAATGGATTGGCCCGGAAAGCCACCCTGCTGTCCGTATCCCTGCTGGTACCCCTGCGACGGCGGCCCCTGATAGCCCGGCTGAGATCCCTGCTGGGCCGGCGGACCCTGGTATCCGGGTGGCGGGCCCTGGTAGCCCGGCTGTTGCGGCGGATACGGCTGGTTCGGGGGATAGTTCTGGTTCATGCGCCAATCCTGACAGGCGCCGGGGCGTCACCATCTGAAGACTTGCAGTTCGTAGAGCGAATACCCGTACGACGTCGCGCGCCGCGTCCCGGTCACCCGGACGTACCGCGCCGGTACGGCGGCGAACCGCACCACGTCCTGCCCGCCGTCGCCGGCCGAGGTCGCGGACACCTGCTGCCAGGTCGAACCGTCTCGCGACACCTCGACGGTGTACGCCTTTGCGTACGCCTTCTCCCAGTGCAGCACGACCCGACCGACCGGCTGCTCGTTGCCGAGATCAACCTTCAGCCACTGCGGATCCGACCAGTCACTGGCCCACCGGGTACCGAGGTTGCCGTCGACGGCTTGCGCCGGCGGCGAGTTGTACCAGCCCTTCTCGTAGCTGCTCGCCGTCGCGGTCTTGCCGGTCGCGAGGTTGCTGACGTCGTCGCCGCGCTTGGCCGCGAACTCGATCACCTGCTGGTACGTGGGCCGATTCACCCACGCGATCCGGTCCTGCGTGATGCCGCCCATCGGGTTGTGGACGATCTGATCGGCGCACACCTGGTCCCCCGCCGCACAGTCCGCGGTCGCCGGGTACGTCGTCGACACCGGCACCTTGGTCGCGGCGGCCAGCGTTTCGGTGAGCGTCGTACGGCACGCGGCCAGCGATCCGCCACCGCAGAACGTGACCGGCTGCGCGGCCTGGACGGGGTCGCCGAGCACCTTCCGCAGATCGCGCTGGACGAAGCCCCACCACCCGCTCTGGAACGCAGATCCCTGCGGCCCCGGCGGTTCGTCGATCTTCAGGTTGGCGACGAGTGCGCCGTACAACTCCGGGCCGAGGTCCTTGAACTGTGCCGGGACCAGCAGCGGCCACCACGCGTCGAGGATGCGGATCGCGTCGGCGTGGGTGTACGCGGCCGAGGACGCGCCGGCTGTCTTGCGATGCGCGCCGTCCTGCTGCCACGCGGTCAGTCTCGTGACCGCCTCGGCGACGGCCGGGTCAGTGATCGGCGCCGACTTCAGCACGCGCAGGAGATACGGCAGCACCTGATCACCGCGGAGGTCGACCGTGGCCGCGTCCTCCATCGCCTCGACGAGCTTGCCGCGGGTGAACTTCTGGCCGCTGTCGATGACCGCCTCGATCCGGTCGTCGAGCGGCTGGCTCCGGTAGACCGCGTTGTAGCCCCATTGGCCGTCCGACGCCGAGTACTCCGGCGCCTGCTTGTTGTTCCAGCTGGTCAAGTAGTCCTGGTTCACGACCTGCGGGTGCTGCTCGGGCGGGGTGTACGAGGCGCGGTTGGTGACCGGGTCCCAGTCCTTCCACTCGTAACTGCTCCAGGACGGCAGGTTCGGGTCGGCGCCGTTCGCGCGAACCGGGTTGTCGCCGGAGTTGAAGTACGCGATCGAGTTCTTTTCGGTGTAGAACCAGTTGAACGTGTACCCGATGTTCGCCGCGGCCTGCTGGAAGTCGGCGGCCGACTTGATCTTGTCCCGGGTCATTGAACTGCATGAAGCCGAGCGCCGAACCTGCCTCGTTGCCGTACGTCGACCGGTTCTTGGTGAACAGCACCGGCTTGCCGCCGACCGTGCCGCGGTGTGTGACGATGCCGTACTTGGTGCGCAGGGCAACCAAAGTGTACGAACCGGCGGGCTCCGACGATCCGAGGCTCGAGTACCACTCGTTGTGCCGCTCGAGCCGCTCGATCGGTACGCACCGACCGCGGAAAACGTAGTACTGCGAGGCCTTGGTCGGCGTTCCACCCGCCGGCTCGCACAGCGGCACGGCGAACGTGTCGGTGATGTCCTGCCCCGCGGACGTGGCGCTCCACGAGTAGTCCGGACCGCGCCCGATCAACGTGTAGAAGTTCAGCCCGGCGAAGGCGATCCCACGCGAGCTGACGCCGGGGCCCTGCAGTTCCTGGCGGAGCAGCAACTGCGGGGCGAAGTAGCCGGTCTGCGGACCGTAGACCGCGATCGGCCGGCCGCTCTGGGTGTGCGCGCCGGAAACCAGCAGTGCGTTCGACATCGCCTTCTTTCCGAAACTTTCCGGAAAGAGTCCGTCATCGAAGATTCCGCGCAGGCTCTCCGCACGCTTCGGCACCGGTACCGACTTCCCCACCTTCTTGGCCGTCTTGTTCACCGTCTGGTCGATGACCTCAGGCTCCGGGGTGACCGAGCCACGGTCCGGCAGCGCGCGCCCGGCCGGGTTCGGCCCGGTCGTCCCATACGGGAAGGTCGCACCGTTGTGCACGGTCGTGTTGGCTTCCGGATCGTTCTGCGAGCGGAACGACTCCCACACCTTGGTGCCCTGCGCAACGCCGTACTTCGCTTGTGCTTCGAGCAATGCGAGCGTGGACGCGACCTCGGACCCACCGCCGGTCCCGAAGATGCCCGCAACCACGGCCGCGGTGGCGACCACGTCGGTCACCTTCCAGTGCGGCGTCGGCCACTGCAGGCCGAGCGCGACGTACTCACCGGGGTACCCGATGCCGACCGCGTCGATGTAGTGGTTGACGCCGGCCACCCAGGCCTGGATGTCCTGCTGCATCTTCACACCGTCGGCGCCGTACAGCTCGTCCGCGTCGTCGAACTGCCGCTGCAGATCGGCCTCGGTGTACGGCGCCGTACGCCAGAACTCCTGCTCGAACTGACGATTCGCCGGCGCACCGCCCGCGAACGGCGTCAACTGTCCACGTCCGAGATGCCGGAACACGTCCATCACGAACAGCCGGTCCTGCGCGCCGGCATACCCGGCACCGAACATCGTGCCAGCGCGCGTGGTACCCGTGATGTGCGGGATCCCGCGCGACTTGTCGCGGACGATCGCGACGTCGCTGCGCGGCCGGACGGTGCTTGCCACGTCCCCCGGTTTCACCCCGAACGACGCGTCGTCGAAGTACGACGTCAGACCCGCGTCGCTGATGCCCTGCGAGTTCCAGACGAGGTCCTGGTACGGCTTCACGGTGTCGCTGAAGTGCGCCGGCCGGACCCCCAACGCCTTGAAAGCAAGGAGATCCGTGAAGGTGGCGTGACCGTTCTGACCGGGTGGCAGGATGTCGAGACATTGCTCGAGGCAATAGTCGGTGGGGCTCTCGGCAACTGCTTGTGAGGCCGCCGGGGAGGCAGCGGCGGCCGAGGCTTCGGGTGCGGCCCGGGTCAGTGCGGGCAGGGCCGCGAGCACGGCCGTGACAGCGACGGCGGCGACGGTCGGACGAAGGCGGGCGCGGAGTGCGGGGCGGGGCACGGTTCCCTCCTCAGGTTCGGTAAAAGTGAGAATGACTCACCAGTAGTATCGGGTCAAGAACTCACGGCCAGACTCTCGCCAATTGCTGTCCGTGACCACTACGCTCGGCAACACCATGAGCATTCACGATCGCTATCGCTTGAGTGTGGTGATCAACGCCAAGGGGACGTACACCCCGCTGGGGGTGTCGCGGAGTTCCGACGGGGTGGCGGCGGCCGTCGCACAGGCGTTGCCCGAGTTCTTCGACATGGTCGAGCTCGGTGACCGGGCCAGCGAGGCCATTGCGCAGGTCACCGGCGCCCAGGCCGGTGCCGTCGTACACTGCACCGCGGCCGGGATCACGCTCGCGGTCGCGGCCACGATGACCGGCGGCGACCCACGCCGTACGGCGGCGCTGCCGGACACGACCGACATGCACAACCGCGTCGTCCTGCCGGCCTGCCACGTGGTCGACTACGGACACTCCAACCTGCAGGGCATCCGCCTGGCCGGCGCGCAGGTCGACCTGGCCGGCGCGGAGGACCACTGCACGATCGCCGATCTGGAGGCCGAGCTCGACGGGCCTGACGTCGCCTGTCTGATGCTCGTGTCGTCGCGGCTGACCCGCGGTGAGCCGATCGACCTGGTCGCCGCGGTGCGCGCCGCACACCGGCGCGGCGTCCCGGCGATCATCGACGGTGCCGCACAGTTCCCGCGGATCGCGGACCTGCTCGCGACCGGCGCGGACCTGGTGCTGGTGAGCGGGCAGAAGTACCTCGGCTCACCGACCGCCGGGTTGGTCGCCGGCAGCTGGGGACTCGTGCAAGCGCTCCGCGCCCAGGAGCACGGCATCGGGCGGGTGATGAAGCCGACGAAGGAAGCGATCGTCGGCGTCCTCGCGGCGCTCGAGGAGTGGCAGGCGTTCGACCGGATGAAGTGGGAGGCCGACGAACTCGCGAAGGTGGACGCCTTCGTCGAGAACGCCGAGCGCATCCCCGGCCTCACCGCCGAGGTGGTCCGGGACCCGACCGGCCTGCAGGTGTCACGCGTACTGCTGCGGGTCCCCGACGCCAAACGCGTCGCCACCGAACTCGAAGCCGGCACGCCACCGATCTACGTGATGACCGACCGGGTCGCCGACGACGAACTGATGCTCGAACTCATCCCGCTGACAGCTGACGAGATCACCACCATCCTCGCCCGCCTCTGGGCCGTCCTCACCTGAGGCACCAAGCGGAGCGCGTACCTAAGGTGAGCGGCCGAGCGTGCCGTGGAGCGGCGTACACCCATTCGCCGTCTGGCCCGTGCTCCGTCTGGCCCGTTCTCCGCCCAGCCCGTTCGCCGTCCGGCCCGGCGCTGCCAGATCCGGTGTTGTCCAGATCCGGCGCTGTCCAGAAACACGTGGTCTCCAGGTCCGGCGCTGTCCAGGAACACGAACGGCGGGCGATCTGCGGCGGTGACCCGCGAAAATCCTCCTAGGAGAGTTTTCCGGATGACAGAGGAGGATTTTGCGTCGTCATACGCCAAAAAGGCTCCACGAATCAACGGCTGCGACAACCCCGATCACCTCGCTCACCCCTCATCGCCCCTGGCCGGGCAAGCGCCAGCGCGTCGAGGGTCGCGGTTCGCGGATAGGGGTTCGCGGATAGGGGTTCGCGATTCGAGGTTCGCGGGTGACGGGTCGAGGCTCACGGGTCGACTCGCGGGTCGCGCGTCGCGGGTCGCGGGTCGCGCGTCACACCGCCGGATATCCCTTCGTGTTGGGGGTTCTCTGTTCCTGTACCAGCAGAGAGCCCCCAACACGAAGGGTTAACCCATCGTGGCCGGCCCAGTGGGCTGCAGGACTCTGCGACAACAGGAAACGGTGGGCCGGGACAAGCTACTGCCTGTCCCGGCCCACCGTTCCGGCTGTGCTCAGCTCAGTGCTGGTAGGACTTTCCGTCGGTACGGCGCGGTCCGTTGCCGCCGCGTCGCGGTCCGCTGAAGCCGCGGTTGTTGCCGCCGCGGCCTTCGAAGCCGCGTCCCGGACGGGTGCTGCCGAAGCGGCGACCGCCCTTGTTGCCGCGCGGCTTCGGCGCGGGCAGCTTGACCGGGTACCCGGACGGCTTGTTGCCGCCGGTCAGCCCGGTCACCAGCTCGTCACCCGGACGCGCCCGGACCGGCTCGGCCTCGACGCCGGCCGACTCGGCGAGCCGGATCATGCCGCGCCGCTGGTGCGGCAGCACGAGCGTGACCACCGCACCCTTGCCGCCCGCACGCGCGGTCCGGCCGGCCCGGTGCAGGTAGTCCTTGTGGTCGGCCGCCGGGTCCGCCTGGACGACCAGGCCGACGTCGTCGACGTGGATCCCGCGGGCCGCGACATCCGTTGCCACGAGCACCGGAACCGAGCCGTCCTTGAACTGCTCGAGCGTCCGGTTCCGCGCGCCTTGGGTCAGGCCGCCGTGCAGTGCCGCGGCCATCACGCCGCGGTCCCGCAGCTGGGTGGCGACGCGATCGGCGCCCAGCTTGGTGCGGACGAACACGATGGTCCGGCCGTCCCGGCTGGCCAGCTCCGCGGTCAGCGACTGCTTGTGCGCCGGCTCGATCACCAGCAGGTGGTGCTCCATCGTGGTGACGGTCGCCTGACCGGACTCGGTGGAGTGCTGCACCGGGTCCTTCAGGTAGGTCTTCACGATCGTGTCGACGTCGTTGTCCAGGGTCGCGGAGAACAGCAGCCGCTGGCCCTCGGCCGGCGTCATGTCGAGCAGCGTCGTGACGGCCGGCATGAAGCCCATGTCGCACATGTGGTCGGCCTCGTCGAGGACCGAGATCTCCACCGCGCCGAGGTCGGCCGCGCCCTGCTCGCACAGGTCGATCAGCCGGCCGGGGGTGGCGATCAGGAGGTCCACGCCGCGGCGCAGCGCGTCGATCTGCTTCGGGTACGGCAGTCCGCCGGCGATCAGCTTGAGCGACACGTTCATCACGTGCGCGAGCGGTTCGAGGGCGTCGTGCACCTGCATCGCGAGCTCACGCGTCGGAACCAGGATCATGCCGCGCGGACGGCGCGACTCGCTCCGGCCGCCGGCCAGCCGCATCAGCGTCGGCAGGCCGAACCCGAGGGTCTTGCCGGAGCCGGTCTGACCGCGGCCGAGCACGTCCTTGCCGGCCAGCGCGTCCGGAATGGTCGCGGTCTGGATCGGGAACGGCGTGGTGATCCCGTCCCGGGCCAGCCGCTGCACGAGCCGCGGCGCGATCCCGAGCGCGGCGAACTGGTTGTCATCGGCAACAGTACCGAGGTCCGCCGGCTGTTCCACCGGAGCGCTCCGCCGATCATCGCGCCGGTCGTCACGGTCGAACCGGGGCCGGTCGTTCCGCTCGGACCGCTGGTACTGCGGCCGGTCGTCGCGGCTGAACCGCGGCCGGTCGCCACCCTGCGAACGCTCGTCCCGCCGGTACTGCGGCCGCTCGTCGCGGTCGTACTGCGGCCGCTCATCGCGGTTGAAACGCGGACGCTCGTCCCGATTGAACTGCGCACGCTCGTCACGGCTGTACTTCGAACGGTCGTCGCGGTTGTACTGCGGGCGCTCGTCACGGCTGTACTTCGAACGGTCGTCACGGTTGAACTGCGGCCGCTCATCGCGGTTGAAACGCGGACGCTCGTCCCGATTGAACTGCGGACGCTCGTCGCGGCTGTACTTCGAACGGTCGTCACGGCCGTACCGCGGACGGTCATCCCGGCCGTACTGCGACCGGTCGTCACGGTTGAACTGCGGCCGATCGTCCCGATTGAAGCGCGGACGCTCGTCGCGGTTGTACGGACGCTCGTCGCGGTTGCCGCGGTACGAGGAACGGTCGTCGCGGTTGGCAGGACGCTCACCGCGGTACGACGAACGCCCGTCGCGGCGGTCGTCACGGCGGTCGTCACGGGCGCGGTCGGTACGCGGGTGCTCGGAGCGGTACCCCTTCACCGGGGCATCGGCAGCCGGCGCCGAGGTTTGCTCGGACGCGGTGTCCGGCGCGGTGTTCGGCGCGGCGTCGTGCGAGGAGCTCGCGGCGAGGCGTTCGCCGTACGACTGGTTCTGGTGCTTCTTGTGTCGGGGCTTCTTGATCCGCCCGTCGGCGGAGTCAGGGTCGTGCTGGTGGTGCTGGGTCACGCAAACTCTCTCTCGGATTCACGGACGATGAGCGCCGGATCGCAGCCGCACGTGAGCGCCGGTCACGAAATCGTGACCGGACGACGTACTCAGCAGGAGACGGGCATCGACCTGCGGGTGCTATCGCGTTGCACCCATGTCGCCGGGACCTTCAGCCGGATGCTGAAACCGACGGGTCGGAGCGCCTGGGAAAATCTCTGGTGACGCGACGCGCGCACCGACACCAGAAAAGTATAACCGACGTGACCCGGTGCCCTGACCACAAAGGACCACCCGCAGCACTGGTCTGACCGAAGCTCACGGCAACCATCTCCCGATGACGTCCCGGTACGGCGTGGCCGCGCGCCGACGCAGCGCGACGAGTTCAAGCTCACTTGAATCGTTGGCGCGGCGTCCTAGGGTGGCGGTATGGGTGAGGAGAACGTCCCCAGCAAGGAGCACTGGCTCTCGATCGGGGAAATCGCACACCGGTCGGGAGTAGCGGCCTCCGCGCTGCGGTTCTACGAGGATCAGGGACTGATCGCGTCCCGGCGGACGGCCGGCAACCAGCGGCAGTACCAGCGCAGTACGTTGCGGCGGATCGCGTTCGTGCAGGCGGCGCAGCGGGTCGGTCTCGCGCTCGCCGAGATCAAGCAGGCCCTGGACTCACTGCCAGAGGACCGGACGCCGACGCGCGCCGACTGGAGCAAACTCTCGAAGACGTGGCGCAGCCGCCTCGACGAGCGGATCGCCGAGCTCGAGCGCCTCCGTGACGATCTCGACAGCTGCATCGGCTGCGGATGCCTCAGCCTGCAGCGCTGCAACCTCTACAACAAGGAGGACCGCCTCTCCACCCGCGGCCCCGGCGCCCGCCTCCTCAACGTCGGCATCCCCGGCGAGAGCTGACCGACCGGCGTGAGCTGAACACCGGCGAGAGCTGAATCAAGAGCTAACTCAGCAGCCCCTGCTCCACCAACTGCACCAGCAGTTCGGCGGCGGAGCGGGAGTCGTATTGCGGGTCACCGAGCGACTCCGCGACGATCGCGTCGATCCCGCCACCGATCAGCAACGCCGCGGACCGCAGATCGATGTCCGACGACAGCCCCCGCGCCTGACGCGCCGCAGCGAGCAGCTCGGCAACAGCCGACCAGCGCGCCTTCGAATCGGTCAGCGGTGCGACGGAAGTCATCGCCTCGATCAGCATCCGCACATGCCGCGGGCGCTCGCGGAGGTGCGCCACCATCGACCGGATGTACGCCGCCGGACTGTCCGCCGGACCCGCCGCCTCAACGGCCGCGCCGACCGACTCGACCAGCGTCGACAGGACGTGCTGATGCGCCGCCTCGACCAGCGCCTGCTTCGACGGGAAGTGATACAGCACACCCGCCTTGGTGATCCCGGCGCTCTCCGCGATCCGCCCGAGCGAGGTCGCGGCGTACCCGTGCTCGGCGACGAGCTCGATGGTGACGTCGATCAGCTGCGCGCGGCGGGCCTCCTCGGTGAAGGTCAGGTTCCGGCCGCGTGCTGAAGGCATGATCCGAACTTACCGTATGGTGGAATCACCTACCGAGCGGTTAGGAGAGATCATGCCCAAGCATCCACGCCGTCGACGCCGGCTGCTGATCGCACTCGGGATCGTCGGCGCGCTGATCGTCGCCACGGCGTACGCACTGCGCACGCCGTCACCGGTCGGTCACTGGAACAGTGCGGCCGGCTACGAGGACTACCGCGCGAAGTACGACGCGGCGCTCCGCGATCTCCCGACCCCGGCGGAGGTGCACGACCTCCGAATCGAGTACGGCGTCGTCCGGGTGTACCGGTGGGAGGGCGTGAAAGGGAATCACCACCCACTCGTCCTGCTTCCCGGCACCTCGTCCGGTACGCCGGTGTGGGCCGACAACCTCAAGTCGCTGCTCGCGATCACCGACGTCTACGCGATCGACCTGCTCGGCGAACCCGGAATGAGCATCCAGAACAAGCCGATCACCTCCGACGCCGACAAGGCCGCGTGGCTCGACCAGACGTTGGCCGCACTCCCCGAGCAGCGGTTCAACCTGCTCGGTCTGTCGATCGGCGGCTGGACCGCGACGAATCTCGCCGTACGGCACCCGGAGCGGATCGCGACGCTCACTACTCTGGATCCGGTCAACGTGTACGACGGAATTCCGGCCGAAACCGTCCTGCGGTCACTGCCGGCCGCAGTGAAATGGCTTCCGCGCTCGTGGCGGGACAGTTTCAACTCCTACACGGCCGGCGGCGCACCGGTGGAGGATGTCGCGGTGGCGGACATGATCGAGGCCGGCATGAAGAACTACACGCTCCGCCAGCCGCAGCCGAAACGCATCACCGAGGACCAGCTCGGGAGCCTGCCGATGCCGGTCCTGGCGGTGATCGCCGGCCGCTCGGTGATGCACGACTCGGCGAAGGCGCGGGCCACGGCGGACCGTGCGCTGCGGACGAAGACCGTCGCCTACTACCCGGAGGCGTCGCACGCGATCAACGGCGAGTACCCCGACCGGATCGCCGCCGACGTCCGCGCCTTCCTGCAACAGCACGACCAACGGTGAGTCGGCGCTCGCCCCGGGCCGATAACTCCACGGTTATGCCCGGCATAGAACGGTCGGGGCCGTTCGCGGGTTAACCCGAGGGTTTGGCCCGGACCGATGCGAAATCCGGGGAGTCTTGGCAGCATCCGTTGGTAGCGATCGGTGATCCGCCCGTCGCTTTCCGCCACCGATTCGGAGTGAGGCCCTCCATGTCGCATCGCCGTATCCTGACCAGCCTCGCGGGGCTCGCCGCCTCCGCGCTGGCCGTGACCGCCCTGGCAGCGTCCCCCTCGACTGCCGCACCGGCCCCGGACCCGACCGTCTCGACAACGTCCACCGCCTCGACCACAGCCACCCGCGCCGCATACACCGGCTCGCCGCAGGACGAAGCCGCGACCAAGAAGTTCTACGAAGCCGTGATGAAGTCCGCGCGGGCCAAGCAGGCCCAGCAGGCGAAGGCCGGCCGCAAGGTGACCGCGGTGACCGTCACCTACGCGGTCGACGCGCCGTCGTTCGCGTCCCAGATCTCGTCCAGCACGTCGATCTGGAACTCGTCGGTGAACAACGTGAAGCTCGTCGAGGGCAGCAACTACGACTTCTACTACACCGAAGGCAACGACCCGCGCGGTTCGTACGCGTCCACCGACGGGCACGGCCGAGGGTACATCTTCCTCGACTACGCCCAGGCGCAGCAGTACGACCCGACCCGGATCACCGCCCACGAGACCGGGCACGTCCTCGGCCTGCCCGACCACTACACCGGCCCGTGCTCCGAACTGATGTCCGGCGGCGGCCCCGGCCCGTCGTGCACCAACGCCTACCCGAACTCGACCGAGCGCTCCCGGGTCGACCAGCTCTGGGTCAACGGCAAGCACTAGATGATTGATGCACGGGGATTGGTGTCCGGCGTGGATGCGTGACGGCACGGGCGAGGGTGTCCAGAATCGGCGCTGCTTACCCAAGTCTC
>NZ_JBEZFT010000116.1:0-18764 GCF_040649595.1 Kribbella sp. NPDC048915
AGAGCCAGGCGTGCACGCGGAGGTAGTCCGGGGAGGTGGGTTCCGTACCCTTCACACGGGTCAGGAACCCACAACACGATGGGTGAACCCACCGCGCGGGGACAAGCGCGGTCGTCGAGCGCGGGCGTCGACTCGGTCGCTCGGCCACCCGGACCCATCCACGGATCGGTCACAACAGCCGGATGTCCGGCCGTCACAACAGCGGGATGTCCGGCCGTCCAGCTCTGCGGGTCGGTTTCGGCCGGGTGGGGAAGGGGCGGTGGCCGGCGAGGCTGAGCCATTGATGAGTTGGATGCGCTTGTTTCAGGCCCCGAGCAACCGGCGTTCCGGTGCCGGAGCCGCCTCGGCCAGGAGCTGCGTGTACTCGTGCTGCGGGTTGAGGATGACGTCGTCGGCCGGTCCGTGCTCGACGACCACCCCGCGGTACAGCACCATGATCTCGTCGCTGAAGTGCCGCGCGGTCGCGAGGTCGTGCGTGATGTAGAGAACCCCGAGGTTCTCCTCCCGCTGCAACGAGGCCAGCAGGTTGAGTACGCCGAGCCGGATCGACACATCGAGCATCGACACCGGTTCGTCCGCGACCAGGATCGCCGGCTCCGGGGCGAGCGCCCGCGCGATCGCGACCCGCTGCCGCTGGCCACCGGACAACTCGTGCGGCTTGCGGTGGACGAAGTCCTCGTCCAGGCGAACCCGCCGCAACAACTCCAGGACCCGCTCGTGAACCTGGTCGCGGCCGAAGCCCGGGTGGTGCAGCGTCACCGGCCGCGCCAGGTGGTGGCCGATCGAGTGGTACGGGTTCAGCGACGCGAACGGATCCTGGAAGACCATCTGCACGGCCTTCCGGTACGCCGCCGCGGGCGCGCCGCGGTACTGCATCGGCTCGCCGTCCACCAGGATCGCACCGGAGGTCGGCCGCTCGAGCTGCATGAGCAGCTTGGCGATCGTCGACTTGCCCGACCCGGACTGCCCGACCAAGGCGATCGTGCGGCCCGGCGTCAGTTCGAAGCTGACCTTGTCGACGGCCCGCAACCGGGTGGTCCGCAGGCCGTCGCGCAGCCGGTACTCCTTCACGACGTCACGCATTTCGAGCACGCTCACACTGCCTCCTGATCGGTCTCGTCCAGCGCGAGCTCGCCGGTCCGGACGAAGTCGCCGCGGTCGCCGGTGAGGCTCGGGAACGACGCCAGCAGCCGCTTCGTGTACGGATGCGTGGGCTTGGTGTAGAGGGTGAGTGCGTCGTCGAGTTCGACGATCACGCCTGCCCGCATCACGGCGATCCGGTCGCTGATCTCGAGCAGCAGCGGCAGGTCGTGGGTGATGAAGACGACCGCGAACCCGAGCTCGGCGCGCAGCCTGGTGATTTCGCGCAGGATCTCGCGCTGCACGACGACGTCCAGTGCGGTGGTGGGCTCGTCCATGATCAGCACCTGCGGTTCGAGCGCGAGCGCCATCGCGATCATCACCCGCTGCCGCATGCCGCCGGACAGTTCGTGCGGGTACGCGCGCAGCCTGTTGCGGTCGACGCCGACGCGTTCGAGCAGCTGGGCACAGCGGTCCCGGCGGTCGGCCTTGGTCAACTCCGGCCGATGTGTGAGGTACACGTCCTCGAGCTGCTCGGAGATCCGCAGTACCGGGTTGAGGGAGTTCATCGCGCCCTGGAAGACCATCGCGATCTTGTCCCAGCGGAACGCGCGCAGGTCGTCGCCGGTCAGCGTGGACAGGTCGATGTCGTACCCCTCACGGGACGAGAACACGACGCGCCCACCGGTGATCTTCGCCGGCGGCTTCAGCAGCCTGGTGATCGCGTACGCGAGGGTGGACTTCCCGCAACCGCTCTCACCCGCGAGCCCGAGGACCTCGCCGCGCTCCACCGTGAGCGAGACGTCCCGGACGGCGTGCACGGTCGTCTCGGCCAGGTAGTCGATGCTGAGGTTCTCGATCTCCAGCACACTCATGACTTCACGCTCCACTTGTTGCGTTCGGCACGCGTTTGCGAGCGCAGCTTCGGGTTGATGATCTCGTCGATCGAGAAGTTGATCAGCGACAGCGCCGCGCCGAACAAGGCGATCGCCAGGCCGGGTGGGGCGAACCACCACCAGGCGCCGAGTCGTATCGCCAATCCGTTCTGGGCGTAGAAGAGCATGGTGCCCCAGGTGAACGACCCGGAAGCGCCGAGCCCGAGGAACGACAGCCCGGCCTCGCCGAGGATCGCGAAGATGATCGCGAACACGACCTGCGACGCGAGCAGCGGGATCAGGTTCGGCAGGATCTCGACCAGCAGGATCCGCCAGCGTTTCTCGCCGCTGATCCGGGCCGCGAGCACGTAGTCGCGGCTGCGCACGCTCAGCGTGAACCCCCGCAGCACGCGCGCCGATCCGGCCCAGCTGGTGATCGCCAGCACGGCGGCCACCAGCCAGATCGACTTGTTCGGGACGTAGCTGGAGATCACGATCACCAGCGGCAGGCCGGGGATCACCAGCATGATGTTGGTGAACAGCGAGAACGCCTCGTCGGCCCAGCCGCCGAGGAACGCGCCGACGACCCCGAAGAACGCCGACAGCAGCAGCGTGATCGCACCGACCACGACGCCGATGATCAGCGAGCCGCGGGTCGCGTGCGCCAGCTGCGCGAACACGTCCTGGCCGCTCTGCGTCGTACCGAGAACGAAACCGTTGCCGGGCCCGGTCAGGCCGATGTCGCGGACCGTCGACGGGTTGCCGACCAGCAGCGGTCCGAGCACCCCGAAACCGATGATCAGGCCCGCGATCGTGAGCCCGACCGCGAGCTTCAGGGTCATCGGCGGCAAGGACCGGCGGCGGACCGGGGCCGACTCCTCGACCGCGGCCGCCCCTTCAGTGGTGATGGCCATTCAGGAGTCCTTCCTCAGGACCGCGCACGGGTGCGGGGATCGATGACGCCGTACAGCAGGTCGACGAGCAAGTTCGCGCCGAGGACGGCGAGCGTGATGATCAGGAAGACCGCCTGCATCAGCGCGTAGTCGTTGTTGTTCACGGCAAGCAACAGCGCGGACCCGATGCCCGGGTAGGTGAAGACCGCCTCGGTGACGATCGAGCCGGCCACCACGAAGCCGAGCGAGATCGCGAACCCCGACACCGACGGCAGGATCGCGTTCCGGGCCACGTACCGGGACCGGATCCGGCGCGGCGTGAGACCTTTCGCCTCGGCGGTCACGACGAAGTCCTCGGACATCGTCGAGACCATCATGTTGCGCATCCCGAGCATCCAGCCGCCGATCGACGAGATGACGATCGTCAACGCCGGTAGGGCTCCGTGGTAGATCACCGACTGCAGGAACGGCAGGTTCCACCCCGGCGTCACCGAGTACACGTCGTACCCGCCGGTGAGCGGGAAGACCGGCCAGGTGCTGCCGAGCAGGAACAGCAGCAACAGCGCGAGCCAGAAGTACGGCACCGACTGCAGCATCGTGGTGACCGGGATCAGGCTGTCGACCCAGGAACCGCGCCGCCACCCGGCGGCGCGGCCCAGCAGGATGCCGAACGCGAACGAGATGATCGTCGCCAGACCGATCAGCCCGACCGTCCACGGCAAGGTCTGGCCGACGACCTGGGACACCGGCGCGGGGAAGTACGCGATCGACGTCCCGAGGTCACCGTTGACGAGCTGCCGCAGGTAGGTCCAGTACTGCTCCCACAGCGACGCGTTGGTGTCGGTGCCGAGCAGTGCCTGGATCGCGTCCCGGGTGGTCGGGGTGACCGGGCCCTTGGTCGCGAGCTTCGACAGCATCAGGTCGACCGGATTCCCCGGCATCAGCCGGGGAATCAGGAAGTTGAGCGTCAGCGCCGCCCACAGCGCGGCGACGTAGAACGCCAGTTTGCGCAGCAGATAACGCACGGCGGTCCCGCGCTCAGCCGACGGGCTTGATCGTCTTGAGCACGATCCCGGCGTCCCACGCCTTCCAGGCCGCGGGCAGCACGTACAGGTTGTCCTTGGTCGGCCAGCCGGTCGCCCGCGAGGTGTTGAACTCGGTCAGCATCGAGTTCACGTAGATCGGGATGTAGGGCAGCTGGTCCACGATCACCGACTGGATCTTGGCGTACTCCGCGTTCTGCGCAGCCTTGTCCGTCGTACCGGCGGCGACCGTGAGCGCGGCGTCGACGGCCGGGTCGGAGAACCGCGCGTGGTTGCCGGCGGTGGCGGTCTTGCCGACCGGCACCGTGTTCACCGTGGCCAGCTTGCTGTCGTAGGTGAAGTACGGGTTGGTCGAGGCGCCGAGGCCGACGGAGTCGAGCGAGAGCTGGAACTTCCCGTTGGTCTGGGCGGCGTTCCACTCGTTCCAGGAGACCTGGCTGGGTTTGAGGTCGATACCGACGGCGGCCAGTTGCTGCTTGAGCGTGTCGTTGATCGAGATGTAGTCGCTCCACCCGGTCACGGTCTGCACCGTCAGTGAGAGCCGCTGACCGCCCTTGGACCGGACACCGTCGCTGCCCTTGGTCCAGCCGGCCGCGTCGAGGATCTTGTTCGCCTCGGCGGTGTCGGCCGACTGCGGCAGCTTCGCGTTCGCCTGGTCGCTGATCCACTCGTCGTCACGGCCGGGCAGCAGCAGGGTGGGTGATCCGACGCCGGCGACGCCGCCGCCGGCGAGCTTGGCCAGCTGGTCGCGGTTCATCGCGAGGTAGATCGCTTTGCGGACGGCCGGGTCGGTCTGCGGCCCGGTGCAGCCGAGCTTGGCGTTGGAGCAGGTGACGAGCACTGTCGTCATCACCGGGGTGTTCACGTAGGTCAGGTTCTTGCCGGACTTGATGATGTTGTCGATTCCGGGCAGGTACGCGCTCGCCCAGTCGACCTTGCCGGCGACCAGTGCGGCGCTCGCGGCGTCGGCCGACGACACCGGGAGGTAGCGGACCTCCTTGATCGCGGGCTTGCCCTGCTCCCAGTACTCGTCGTTCTTGGTCAGCACGAAGCTCTGCGGGGTGTACGACTTCACCTTGAACGGGCCGGTGCCGACCGGGTTCTTGTTCAGGTTCGTGGTCGGGTCTTTGATGTCCTTCCAGATGTGCTCGGGCACGATCGCCTGGTTGGCGAGCACGGCCGGTTCCTGCATCAGGGACTTCGACTTGAAGGTCAGTACGGCGGTGTCGTCGGAGGTCGCCTTCGCGGTCGCGGCGAGGCCGGACGGGTTCAGTGCCGGCGTCGTCGAGACCAGGTTGAAGGTGAACGCGACGTCCTTGGCGGTGAACGGCTGACCGTCGTTCCACTTCACGCCCGGGCGGGTCTTGATGGTCAGCTCGGTACCGGCGTCGTTCCACGAGTAGCTGGTCGCGAGCACCGGCGTCGGGTCCGACTGCTTGGCGAAGTTGTACCAGTACAGCGGCTCGTAGATGACGCCGCGCGTGGGCTGCAGTGCGGTGGTGCTGAACGGGTTGAAGTTCTCCGCGGTGATGTCGCCGGCCGCGACGGTGATGGCGGTGTCCGCCGAACCGCCGGCCTGGCCGTTGCCGCCGGACGCGGCGTTGTCACAGGCGGCGAGCAGCAGGGCCGTGGCTGTCGCGGCCGCCGCGGCGCTCACCAGGCGCCGCGTACGGGAGGGTTTCGTCGGGTTCCGGAGCATCGTCAGGTCCTTTCCAACGCGGTCGTCGAACGCGTCACCCCGGCACCCGCCAGGGAAGCTGGCCGTAACTTAGTTCGCCTAATAAACAAGGCGCAAGAGGTTGACGTGGTAACGATTCGACAGCGGAGGGTAGAGAAACTGGCCCTCAGGCCACTGGTGAGTGGAGATTCCGCCGCGACGGCAGACTGTCCGTGTGTCGGCGGGCGCGGAGGGTGACCGGTGCGGACCTACACGGAGAAGGCGCGTTCGGAGCGCAGCATCATCAGCGCGGCACCGATCGCGGCGGCGTCGTGGCCGCGCTCGTCGAGCACCACCTCGGTGCCGACGGAACGCCCGAATGCCGAGCCGAGGATGCGTTCCTGGATGATCGGCAGGTAGATCGTGCCTGCGACCGCGAACGCCGGTCCGGTCAGCACCAGCGACTGGACGTCGTACATGTTGGTGATCGTCTGCGCGCCGAGCGCGAGCCAGGACGCCGAGTCGCGCAGGATCGCGTCCGCCCGCGAGTCGCCGGTCAGCGCCAGCCGGGCGGTGGCGGCGAAGGCGGCCACCACGGTACGGCGGTGTGAGCCGAGGTCGAGGCCCGCGGCGCGGGCCTTCGCGACGACGGTGGCCGGACCGGCGATCGCCTCGAGGCAGCCGCTGCTCCCGCACCAGCACTGCGGTCCGCCGATCTGCACGCAGACGTGGCCGACCTCGCCGGCGTTGCCGTGCGCGCCCTGGTAGACGTTGCCGTTCACCCGCAGCCCCGACCCGATGCCCTCGCTCATGAACAGCGCGGCCAGCACCGAGACGTCGTGGCTGGTGGTCAGCCGGGTGCCGGCGGCCGCCGCGGTGGCGTCGTTCTCCAGCAGGATCGGCAGGCCGAGGCGTTCCTCCAGCCGCTGGTGGATCGGGAAGCCGACCCAGTGCGCCATCGACGGTGGCGCCGAGGTGACACCGCGGTTGCGGATCAGCGGCCCGGGGCAGACGAAGCCGAGTCCGAGCACGAGCGTGGAGTCGATCCCGGAGCGTTCGATCAGCTCGACGGTCTCGGTCGCGATCCGTTCCACCACCTGCCCCGGATCGCTGTCCTCGCCCGGTCCGGTACGGCGCCAGCGCGCCACCACCCCGCCCGCGTAGTCGACCAGCACGTACGTCAGGCTGTCGGCGCTCAGATGAACGCCGACCACGTACCGGGCGGCGGCCCGGATGCGCAGCAGCGTGCGCGGCTTGCCGCCGGTGGACGAGCCGCGGCCGGCCTCGTCGACCAGCCCGTCGTCGATCAGCCGCCGGACCACCGTCGTGACCGAGGGCGCGGTCAGGCCGGTGATCTGGGTGAGTTCCACCCGGCTGACGGTGCCCGCGGAGCGGATGCTGTCCACAATGAGGGCACGACTGTTCGTCGGTGCCGGTCCGTATCCCGGCGAGCGCGACGTGTCGCTGACCTGCTGCATCGGAGCATCCGCAATCTGTCGAGTTAGTTAGGTCTGTGAATATAGTGGCTTCGATCGCCTTGGAGGGCAGTGTATGCACGACGTGACCTCGCGCGAGCGGATCGCGGGACTGGTGCTGGCGCGCCCCCGGAACCTGCTCGGGATGGAGCCTTTCATGGCCGATGTCGTGCAGGGCATCGAGGAGGTGTTCGCCGACCGCCGGGTGAGCCTGCTGATCGAGTTCGCGGCCGACACCGCCGGCGAGATCGAGATCTGGCGGCGCTGGGCGACGCACCGGCACGTCGACGCGATCATCATGGTCGACCTCCGCGCCGAGGATCCGCGGCTGGCCGAACTGGTCCAGCTGGGCGTCCCGGCGGTGCTGCTCGGCGGTCCCCGGCTGCAGGCGCCGATCACCAACGTCCTGGTCGACAACGCCGAGGGCGCCCGCGCCGCGGTCCGGACGCTCGCGGACCTCGGGCATCGCGTCATCGCCCGGGTCAGCGGTCCGCGCGACATGCTGCACTGCCAGGCGCGCGACGCCGCGTTCCTGGCGACCTGCGCGGAGCAGGGCGTCGCGGGCAGGCTGGTCGAGGGGGACTACTCCGAGGACGCCGGCCGCGACGTGACCCGGGAACTGCTGACCGGAAGCGAGGTCCCGACAGCCGTTGTCTATGACAACGATCTGATGGCGATCGGCGGGCTGGCCGTGGCGAAGGAACTGGACGTCGCCGTGCCGGAGCAGTTGTCGGTGATCGCGTGGGACGACACGGCGGTGGCACGGCTGGCGAATCCGCCGTTGAGCGTGGTCACGGTCGACGTCCACGGCCTCGGCACGGTCGTCGGCGAGGCGCTTCTCGAGGTGATGGACGGTGCCGGCGTCACGACGTACCAGGTCCCGAAGCCGACGATCCGGCTGGCGGGTTCGACCGCGCGGCGCGCCGGGAGCTGATGGTGGAGCAGCGGGAGCTCGAGCTCTTTCTGCATCTGGCCGGGACGCTGAACTACGGGCGGACGAGTCTGGAGTGTCACGTCAGTGCGGCGACGTTGACGCGGACCATCCAGCGGCTGGAGGCGCGGGTCGGCGCACAGTTGCTCGACCGGGGACCGCACGGTGTCGTGATGACTGCCGAGGGACGACGGTTCGCGGCGTACGCGGAGCAGGCGCTCGACCTGTGGGCGTCGTACCGCGAAGGGACGGCCGAGCCGGCCGGGCTGACCGGTGAGCTGCGGATCTTCGCGACCGTCACGGCCTGCCAGACCTTGCTGCCGGACCTGCTGGCACCGCTGCGGACCCAGCATCCGCAGATCCGCCTGGACATCCGGACCGGTGATGCGGCCGCCGCGCTCGCTCGGCTGGACGAGGGCGAGGTCGACGCGGCCGTCGCCGGCATCCCGAAGCGGCTTCCGCAAACGTTGGTGAGCCAAACGGTTGCGGTCACCGACCTGGTGCTGGTCAAGGCTCCCGACACCAGCTCGGACGGACCATACGTCGTTCCCGCCCGGGGTCTCGTTCGTGCCGCCGCGTTCCGGTGGTTCCGCAGGACCGGTGTGAAGCCGGTGATCGCCGCCGAGCCGGACGGGCACGAGGCGCTGCTCGCGCTGGTCGCGCTGGTCGCGCTGGTCGCGCTCGGTTGCGGCGTCGGCGTCGTACCGCGGCTTGTGCTGGAGTCGTCGGTGGTGCGCGATCAGCTGACCGAACTGGCGGCCGAGCTGGAGCCACTCACGATCGGGCTTTGCGCTCGCCGCGCCGACCTGCACCGGCCTTTGGTCGCCGCGCTCTGGGGCCTGCGACCGTAGCGCCCGGGAGCAGCTTCGCCGGCACCAGCTGCGGTGGCGGCGGTGCGTTGCCGTCCAGTTGAAGGAGCAAGGCCTCGGTGCCGAGCTGGCCGAGTTCGGGACCCGGGGTGCGCATCATCGTGAGCTCCGGGTCCGTCATCGCGGCAGTCTCCGGCACCATCAGCAGCGCCAGCACCGAGTAGTCGCTCGGGATGTCGTGACCCGCGCGCCGCAGCCCGGACACGACGCCGAGCGCGGCGTACTCGTTGAGGACGAGGATCGCGGTGGTCTCCGGATGGTCGGCGAGCACCCGCTCGGCGGCGGCCTTGCCGGCCTGCGTGGTGTCCGAGCAGGGTACGACGACCTCCGGCAGACCGTACGACGCGACGACCCGGCGATACGCCTGCTCGGTGCGGACCCACGGGCCGTACTCGTGGAAGCGCGGATCGTTCAGGTCACCCGAGATCAGCGCCAGCTCGCGATGGCCCAGGTCGTACAGGTGCTTGACCGCGTTCTCGACGGTGGTGTCGAAGTCGATGTCGACGTGCGCCAGTCCGTCGAGGTTCGTGGTCCGGCCGATCAACGCGAACGGCGTCGCGGCCTGTCGGAGGACGTCGATGCGCGGATCGTCCAGCTGCACCTCCATCAGGACCACGCCGTCGACCAGGCCCTGCCCGAGCAACTCGCGCAGCTCGACGCCGTCGTTGCCGACCGGCCACAGCACCAGGTGGTAGTCCTGGCCGCGCGCCGCCTCGGCCGCGCTGGTGAAGAACTCCGCGGTCGACATGCCGAACTTGTGCTCGAGCGCCGGGTAGGCCATCGCGATGATCCGGGTGCGTTTGCTGGCCAGCGCGCGGGCGACCACGTTGCGCCGGTAGCCGAGCTCGAGCATCGCCTGCTCGATCCGGGCCCGGGTGGCAGCGGTCACCGGTTTGGTGTCGTTGAGCAGGAACGAGACGGTCGCGATCGAGACCCCGGCTCGCTGGGCGACGTCGCGCATCGTGACCATTCGGTCGACCCCCTCGGTGGTGGCTGGTCTGTCCGCGGGCTGTCCGGATCCGGTCCGGAGCTGGTGCGGGCTGAGCTCTTGACAGCGGTGTGACGTAGGGAACATAGTCCTTCAACGCCTCAGTTAAGCGGTTTACCGCCAAATCCACAACCTCCGCCCCAAGCGTCTCTGTCCATCGGTTAAACGCTTTGAAGGAGTCAGATGTCATGATCAGCAAGCGAATCGCCGCCGCGCTGGCGGGTGCGACGACGGTGTCGCTCCTGCTGGGCGCCTGCGGTGACAACGGCGGCGACCAGTCGTCCGTGGCCGGCGACAGCGTCAAGAGCCTCACGATCCTGGACTACTACAACAACGACCCGGACAAGTCCCTGGTGCAGAAGGGGCTCGACTCCTGCGCGACCAAACTCGGCATCACCATTCAGCGGGAGACGGTGCCTGGTGACACCTTGATCCAGAAGGTGCTGCAGCAGGCGTCGTCGAAGACGTTGCCGGACGTGCTGATGCTCGACAACCCCGACGTCCAGCAGATCGCGGCCACCGGTGCGCTGGCGCCGCTCGACGAGCTGGGCCTGAGCGGCGACGGCGTCATCCAGGGCATGGTCGACGCGACGACGTACGACGGCAAGCTCTACGGGCTCGCGCCGGTGACGAACACGATCGCGCTGTTCTACAACAAGGACATGCTGGCCGAGGCCGGCGTCCAGCCGCCGAAGACCTGGGACGAGCTCAAGGCCGCGGCGAAGAAGCTGACCAAGCCCGGGCGGTACGGCATGGCGTTCAACGCCAACGCGACGTACGAGGGTTCGTGGCAGTTCCTGCCGGCGATGTGGACCAACGGCGGCGACGAGACCGATCTGACCAGCCCGCAGGTCGCGGAAGCGCTGCAGTTGTGGGTGGATCTGGTGCAGTCGGGGTCGGCGTCGAAGAGCGTGATCAACTGGACCCAGGGCGATGTGAAGGACCAGTTCGTGGCCGGCAAGGCGGCGATGATGATCAACGGCCCGTGGCAGATCCCGTCGCTGCAGCAGACTCCGAAGGTCAAGTGGGACGTGGTCACCTTCCCGCTGAACAAGCCGGACCAGAAGCCGATTGCGCCGCTCGGCGGCGAGGCCTGGACGGTGCCGCTGAACAAGGACCAGGCCAAGCAGCAGAAGGCCGCGGACTTCGTGAAGTGTCTGAACTCCGACGAGAACGAGCTCGCCTGGGCGAAGGCGCGGTTCACGATCCCGACCAAGACCTCGTTGCACGACCAGTACGTCGCCGAGGTGCCGTCGATGAAGGCCTTCACCGAGACGGTCAAGACGGCCCGGGCCCGGACCGGCAAGCTGGGTGACAAGTGGCCGGACGCCGCGAAGGTGATCTACCAGGCGATCCAGCTGGCGCTGACCGGTAAGGCCTCGGCCCAGGACGCCTTCAAGCAGGCCTCCGGCGGCTGACGGCATGGTGACGCTGACACGAACCACGGTGGCCGGCCGCGCGAAGGTCCGCGGCCGGCGCCACCGGGGTGAGGACCTCACCAAGGTGCTGTTCGTGCTGCCGGCCGCGGTGGCGATGGTGGCGCTGTTCGGCTACCCGGTGGTGAAGAACCTGCTGATGAGCCTGCAGGACTACGGGCTGCGGACGTTCTTCACCGGCGTCGCCCCGTGGGTCGGGCTGAAGAACTACAGCACGGTCGTGTCCGACAACCTGTTCTCGGACGCGATGCTGAACACCGCGCTGTTCACGGTCGGCTCGATCGCGTTCCAGTTCGCGATCGGGCTCGGGCTGGCGCTGTTCTTCCGCAACAAGTTCCCGCTGAGCGGGGTGCTGCGGTCGCTGCTCCTGCTGCCGTGGCTGCTGCCGCTGATCGTGTCCAGCGCGACCTGGCGGTCGATCCTCGAGCAGGACAACGGCATCCTCAACCGCACGCTGCTGAAGCTGCACCTGATCGGCGATCCGGTGCCGTGGCTGAACTCGCCGTCGGTGGCGCTGATCGCGGTGATCGGCGTGAACATCTGGATCGGCATCCCGTTCAACGTCACGCTGCTGTACGCCGGTCTCGCCGAGATCCCCGATGAGCTCTACGAGGCGGGTCAGCTGGACGGGGCGACCGGGTGGCGGGCGTTCTGGTACATCACCTGGCCGAACCTGCGCGCGGTGGCGAGTGTGCTGCTGATGCTCGGGGTCGTCTACACGATCAAGGTCCTGGACATCATCCTCGGCCTGACCGGCGGCGGCCCGGCGAACGCGACCCAGACGCTGGCGACCCAGTCGTACGAGAAGTCCTTCATCGACTTCCGGTTCGGCCAGGGCGCGGCGCTGTCGAACATCCTGATCGCGATCTCGTTCGTGTTCGCGATCTTCTACCTGCGCGGCACCCGGCGTGCCGTGGACGAATAGAGCAGGAGGGTCACCATGCGACGTACGGCGTACTCCGTGATCGGGGTGCTGATCCTGTGCGTGATGTTGTTCCCGGTCTACTGGATGGTGAACGCGTCCCTGCAGCCGTCCGGGAACACGTTGACGGCCGGTTTCCTGCCGTTGAATCCAACGTTTTCCGGTTACCAGCGCGCTCTTGACGAGCAGGGCGGAAACCTCGTCACCAGCATGATCATCGCGGCCGGAACGGTCGTCCTCAGCCTGGCGATCGCGACACCGTGTGCCTATGCGCTGGCGCAGTTCCGGTCCCGCTGGGTGTCGATCGGGCTGCTCGCGATCCTGATCTCGCAGATGATTCCGGGGATCGTGATCGCGAACGCGCTGTACACGGCGTACGAGCGCCTCGGGCTGCTGAACTCGATCCCCGGCCTGATCGTGGCGAACTGCAGCAGCGGGATCCCGTTCGCGATCCTGATCCTGCGCTCGTTCATGATGTCGCTGCCGCCGTCGCTGGTGGAGGCGGCGCGGGTGGACGGGGCCGGCCTGTTTCGGGCGTTCGTGGCGATCGTGCTGCCGATCAGCAAGAACTCGCTGATCACCGCCGGGCTGTTCAGTTTCCTGTTTTCCTGGAGCGATTTCCTGTTCGCGCTGACGCTGACCACCAAGGGTGGCGTCCGGCCGGTCACGCTCGGGATCTACCAGTACCTCGGCACCCAGGTGCAGAACTGGAACGCGGTGATGGCCACCGCGGTGCTCTCGGCGATCCCGGCCATCGTGCTGCTGGTCGCCGCACAGAAGTACATCGCCGCCGGCGCCATCGGCGGAGCCGTGAAGTAACCCCTGCCTTTCGAATTCCTTGCCTCGTACAACCTTTTAAGGACACAACTCATGAGCCTGAACGTAGTCGTCTGGGGTGAGAACCGGCACGAGCAGATCGAGCCGCACGTCCGGGAGATCTATCCCGACGGCATGCACGCGACGATCGCCGCCGGCATCGCCGAGAACCTGCCCGACGTGAAGGTGTCGACGACGACGCTCGACGAGCCCGAGCACGGCCTGACCGAGGAGGTGCTGGCGGCGACCGACGTCCTGGTCTGGTGGGGTCACGCCGCCCACGGCGAGGTCGAGGACAAGGTCGTCGAGCGCGTGTACCAGCACGTGCTGTCCGGGATGGGACTCGTCGTCCTGCACTCCGGCCATTGGTCGAAGATCTTCGGCAAGCTGATGGGCACCACCTGCACCCTGCGCTGGCGCAGCGAGCGCGACCGCGAACTGGTCTGGACGGTCAACCCGACGCACCCGATCGCGCAGGGCGTCCCGCACCCGATCGAGATCGAGCAGCAGGAGATGTACGGCGAGTTCTTCGACATCCCCGTCCCGGACGAACTGATCTTCGTGTCGTCGTTCTCCGGCGGCGAGGTGTTCCGCTCCGGCATCACGTACCGCCGCGGGCACGGCAAGATCTTCTACTTCTCGCCGGGCGACCAGGACTACCCGGTCTACCACCACAAGGACGTCCGCAAGGTGATCGCGAACGGCGTCGCGTGGGCGCGGACCGACTTGCCCGAGCGCAAGGTTCCGGTGCTGCTGCGCTACGAGACCGGCGACTTCTTCAACGGTCACGGGTACACCGGGCCGATCGAGGAGCCGGCCGATGCCTGAACCCTTGCGCCTGCTGCAGGTCGGGTCCGGCGGAATGGGCCGCGCCTGGCTGCGCAACATCGCCGCCAATCCCGACGTCGTCCTGGCCGGCCTCGTCGACCTGGACGTCGACCTGGCGCGGGCGGCCGCCGACGAGCACGGCTTCAACGATGTACCGGTGGCGGCGTCGATCGACGGCCTGATCAACACGGCGGATGCGGTCGTCGATGTGACCGTACCGTCGGCGCACCCAACGATTTCGGTGCAGGCCTTGCTGCGCGGGGTTCCAGTGCTCTGTGAGAAACCGCTGGCCGAATCGGTCCGGGAGTGCCTGCAGATGGTGGCGGCCTCCGAGGCGAGCGGCAAGCTGTTGATGGTTTCGCAGTCCCGCCGGTACTTCCGGGCGGTCGCGGCGTACCAGCGTCAGCTCGCGGAGCTCGGGCCGATCGGTTCGCTGGCCTGCGAGTTCTTCAAGGCGCCGCACTTCAGCGGTTTCCGGGAGCGGATGGCCGAACCGTTGCTTGTCGACATGGCTATCCACCAGTTCGACCTGTCCCGGAAGCTGATCGGGTCCGAGCCGGTCTCGGTGTTCTGCGATTCCTACAACCCGCCGTGGAGCTGGTTCGACGGCAACGCGGCCGCCTCCGCGATCTTCCGGTACGCCGACGGCACCCGCTTCACCTTCACCGGCAGCTGGTGCGCGCCCGGTCACGAGACGTCGTGGAACGGCCGTTGGCGGGCGAGCACCGCGAACGGTACTGCTACCTGGGACGGGGACAACGCCCCAGCAGCAGAGCTGGTCTCGGGGGAGGCGCTGCCGGCAGAGCTCGGTGACGAGCCGGAGGAGATCGCCGGGTCGTTGGCCGAGTTCGTCGAGGCGGTCCGGACGTCGACGACACCGCAGTCCGAGGTGCACTCCAACGTCATCAGCATCGCGATGGTCGAGGCCGCCGTACGGTCCGCGGGGACCGGCGAGGTCGTCCGGATCGCCGACGTCATCTCGGCCGCGTACGAAGAGGCCTTGGCGACCACGCAGGACGCGCAGCTGCTCGCGACGCTGAAGGCCTGGCCGAGCCCGTTGAAGGCGGTCGGTCTGGAGGCCTGAACCTCCGTTTCAGTTCCTGCAACGGGCCGGTGCGAACATTGCGCTTGTCGCAATGGGGGCACCGCCCGTTGACTGGAACGCATGAAGAGTTCGGTGTTCACGATCGAGCGGTTGGCGGTGCCGGGCGGGTCGGAAGACATCGTGCGCGGCGGACGGGACCTGTTCCCGCTGCTGCCAGCGGCGTTGCACGGCGTACGGCGGATCGGTGTGATCGGGTGGGGTCCGCAGGGACGGGCGCAGGCGCTCAACCTGCGGGACTCGCTCGCCGGGACGAACATCACCGTCGCGGTCGGGCTGCGACCGGGCTCGCACTCGGCGGCGGACGCCCGCACGAACGGCTTCACCGAGGACGACGGGACGCTGGGGGACTGGCTCGAGGTCGTGGCGGCCTCGGACCTGGTCGTCCTGCTGATCGCCGACGCGGCACTGGCCGCGCACCACGAGCAGATCTTCGCGGCGCTGAAGCCCGGCGCGACCATTGGCCTGTCCCACGGTTTCCTGCTCGGGTACTTGACCTCGATCGGCAGTGCGTTCCCGGCTGGGCATTCGGTGATCGCCGTGTGCCCGAAGGGAATGGGGATTCGGTCCGGCGCCTGTACCAGCAGGGCGAGACGGTCAACGGCGCCGGGATCAACGCCAGTGCCGCCGTCCACACGGATCCGGACGGGCACGCGTGGGACCGGGCGCTCGGGTGGTCGATCGCGCTCGGGTCGCCGTACACGTTCGCGACCACGCTGCGGGACGAGTACCTGTCGGACATCGCCGGTGAGCGGGCGATCCTGCTCGGCGCGGTGCACGGTCTGGTGGAGGCGATGTACCGGCACTTCCGGATCGCGGGCGCCGATCCGGTCACGGCGTACGAGCGGTCCACCGAGACGATCACCGGGCCGATCGCGCGGACCATCTCCGCCGACGGACTCGCCGCGGTCCGGGCGGCGTGTGGCGATCAGGACCTGTTCGACCGGGCGTACAGCGCGGCGTACGGACCGGCTCGTGTCCTGGTCGCGGAGATCTACGAAGAGGTTGCCGACGGCACCGAACTGCGCAGCGTGATCCTCGCCGAGCAACGGCTCGCGAGCCGGCCGATGACCGAGATCGGCGGCAGCCCGATGTGGGCGCACAGCGCCGAGGTGCACGCGCGGCGGGGGAGTGCACCGGCCGTCCTCGATCCACTGACCGCGGGGCTGTTCGTGGCGACGATGACGGCGCAGGTGGACGAGTTCGCGGCCCGCGGGCACGCGTGGTCCGAGATCGTCAACGAATCCGTGATCGAGGCGGTCGACTCGCTGCTGCCGTACATGCACGCGCGCGACGTCGCGTACATGGTCGACAACTGCTCCCGGACCGCGCGGCTCGGTACCCGGCGGTGGGGCCCGCGGTTCCAGGCGGCGTACGAGCAGATCGCGCTGCCGCACGTCTCCCGTCCGGCCGATCCGGACCTCGTTGCGTCGTTCCTGGCGAATCCGGCCCACGACGCACTCGCCGCGGCCGCGAAACTCCGTCCCGCGGTGGACATCTCGGTCTGACCGGAAGGCTGCCTTAACCTGGCGGGCATGACGACAACCCTGACGCGGTCGCGGCTGGTGCCGATGCGGCCGCGGGACCCGCAGGAGCCCGGCCGAACCGCGTCGTCGCTGGAGTTGTTCTTCGACCTCGTGTTCGTGGTCGCGGTCAGTGTGGCCGCGGCCCAGCTCCACCACGCGCTGTCCGAGAACCACATCGTCGACGGTCTGATGTCGTACGGGATGGTGTTCTTCGCGGTCTGGTGGGCGTGGATGAACTTCACCTGGTTCGCCACGTCCTTCGCGACCGACGACTGGCTGTACCGGGTGCTGACGATCGTGCAGATGGGCGGCGTCCTGGTGCTCGCGGCCGGCATCGAGCCGGTGTTCACCGAACGCGACTTCACCGTCGTCGTGATCGGGTACGTCGTGATGCGGGTGGCGATGATCGCGCAGTGGCTCCGGGCCTCCCGCTCGGCGGGTGACTGCCGCCCGGCGACGCTGCGCTACGCCGGCGGTATCGCGATCGTGCAGGTGCTGTGGCTGACCACGCTGCTGATCTCCGACAGCGCACTGGTCGTCGTCGCGTGGTGCCTGTTCGCGCTGGCCGAACTCGCCGTACCGATCGTGGCGGAGCAGCGCGGGCAGACTCCGTGGCACCCGCATCACATCACCGAACGGTACGGGCTGTTCACGCTGATCCTGCTCGGCGAAAGCCTGCTCGCGTCGGCGAACGCGATCTTCGAAGCACTGCAGGAGCACGAGAACCTCGGCGAGCTGATCGCGCTGTCGGTGCTGACCCTGGTCGTCACGGCCGCACTGTGGTGGATCTACTTCTGGCCGCCGCACCACCTGGCGATCACCTCGTTCTGGCGGTCGATCCGGTACGGCTACGTGCACTACTTCATGTTCGCCGCGGCCGGAGCCTTCTCGGCCGGCATCGAGGTGGAGATCGACAGCATCACCCACCACACCGAACTGAGCGACGTCGCCGCGTCCTACACCGTGACGATCCCGATCGCGATCTTCGTCCTCGGCATCTGGTGGATCGCGCTGCGCGACAACGCCGACCGCGTGGTCAACACCGTCGTACCGCTCGGCGCCGCCCTGGTCCTGCTCGACCCGCTGATCCCGATCCCGTTCGCCCTGACCGCCCTCTTCATGGCCCTGGTCGTCGTCACCCTGATCCTCCGCCCACCCACAACCACCGATTCCCACTGACCAGCCCACCCACCGGGCCACTCCACCGCGCCGTACAACCGCGCGACCCCACCGCGCCGTACCACCGCGCGACCCCACCGCGCCGTACCACCGCGCCGTACCACCGCGCCGTACCACCGCGCCGTACCACCGCGCCGTACCACCGCGCCGTGACGCGACCCAACGCGATGGGTTCACCCATCGTGTTGGGGGTTCCTGACCCGTGTGAAGGGTGTGGAACCCACAACGGCGTGGGTGAACCCACGTAGGGCAACGTCTGACAATCCAGCGCCTACCGCGGTGGATATCGGGCTCTTGTGACCGATCCGTGGGTGGGCCCGGGTGACCGAGTCGGTGCCCGCGCTGTACGACCGCGCGCGTCCCCGCAGCCGAGGCCCTTGACCCGACCGGGACCGTGCACCGGGTCCGGGGACCGTGCACCCGTCGGGGAACCGTGCGCCCCCGCCCGGGAGCAAGCACCCGCACCCCGCCCGGGACCTTGGACAACCGCCCGGGAGCTTGGCCCCGGCTACCCCGGCTACCCCGGCCGCCGCAGTTCGCCGGGTTTGCACCAACCACTGCACCGCCTGCTTGCTGACCCGCGAAAGTCTCCTAGGAGAGTTTTTCGCACGACACTGGAGGCTTTTGACCCGCATACGGGGGAAAACCCTCCATAGATGCGGCTCCAACAATCCCACGCCACCATCACGTCCACGCCCCGATCACCCCGACGCCACCATCACTCCACGCCCGATCACTCTGACGCCACCATCACCCCACGTCTGGATCACCCCCTGACGCCACCATCACTCCACGCCCGATCACTCCACGCCCGATCACTCGACGCCACCATCACCCCACGTCCGGATCACCCCTGACGCCGCCACCATCACCCCACGCGACCATCGCCCGCGCGCTCTCATCGCCCCGGCAATCCCTCACCCCGTCGGCCCGCGACCATCTCCCCTCGGACAGACGCCAACTCACATCAGCCAGCGGACCCGGTTATCCACTCGTACGCCGTACCGTGGCGGCGTGGCGGCGTGGTGGTGCGGCGCGTGGTGGTGCGGTGTGGTCGTCGGGTTTCCGCCGCACGGTGGGTTCACCCACGGTGTTGTGGGTTCCGTACCCTTCACACGGGTCAGGAACCGCACGTTCCTCGGCA
>NZ_JBEZFT010000117.1:0-18714 GCF_040649595.1 Kribbella sp. NPDC048915
GTGGGTTCACCCATCGTGTTGTGGGTTCCGTACCCTTCACACGGGTCAGGAACCCACAACACCGTGGGTGAACCCACCGTGCGGGGACGCGGGCGCGCGGGGACGCGGGCGCGCGGGGACGCGGGCGTGCGGGGGACACGGGCGTGCGGGGACGCGCCCTTGAGCAGGAACTGCGCCATGCGCGCGTGCGGGGACGCGCGCGGTCGTCCAGTCCGGGCGCTGACTCGGTCACCCAGACCCACCCACGGATCGGTCACAAGAGCCGGTTATCCGCTCGTGTTGGGGGTTGTCCGCTCGTACACCAACAGAGAACCCCCAACACGAGGGGTTTACCCATCGTGTTGGGGGCCCACTGATCCGCTACGGCCGGAACCCCGGTACGCCGACCCGCGGTACGCCGACCCGCGCCATCCCAGCTCGCCAACCCGCGGCACCCTGCCCGCGATACACCAGGCCCACGGCGCGGGCCCCCGGTACCCCCGGCGCGCAGCGGTGGCCGCCTCAGTCGAGTGGGTCAGTCGAGTGGGGTGGTATTGGCCTTGACTACACGAGTGTGTAGTTGTTTGCTGGTTTGTGTAGGGAGGAGTTGGGATGGAGCGGGCGGTGGAGGATCTGACCGGGCGGGCCCGGATTCGGGATGCGGCGATTCGGTTGTTCGGGGAGCGGGGGATCGACGGGGCCTCGATTCGCGACATCGCGGCGGAGGCGGGGGTGTCGTCGGGGCTGGTGCGGCATCACTTCGGGTCGAAGGAGGCGTTGCGGGCGGCGTGTGATGCGTACGCCAAGGAACGGATGCTGCAGATCGCGGCCGAGTTGACCGAGGGTGGGGATCTGACGGCGCTCGATCCGGTGGCGCTGCATCCGGTGGCGTTTCCGCTGCAGCTGTATCTGGTGCGGTCGATGATGGACGGTTCGGAGACCGCGACGGCGCTGTTCCTCGACGGGGTGGAGATGGTCGAGGACTGGACGAAGACGTACGGGATCGACCCCAAGGACCGGCGTGGGTACGCCGCCGCACTGGCCGCGATCAAGTTGAGCGTGTTCGTGTTCCGCGACCAGGTCTCGAAGGCGCTCGGCGAGGACATCACCACGCCGGCGGGCTACCAGCGGATCGGCCAGGCGCTGATGGAGGTCTTCTCGATCCCGATCTTCCCGCCGGAACACACCACCCCGGACACCACCCCGGACACCACCCCGGACACCACCCCGAACATCCCGCCGAACACCCCGGCCGGCACCCCGCAAGACAGCCCACGAACCACCACCCACAACACCCCGCGAACCACCCGCACCACCCCCAGCACCACCCCGAGCACCACCCCCAGCAGCACCTCGGAAGACAACCCATCAACCACCCCGCGAGGCAGGACTGGCAAAGCCTCGCGGGACACCACTGGCGAGATTTCGCGACAACAGGAGATGTGACGAAGATGCCGGCTGCGATCAGTGCGGAAGGTCTGGTCAAGCGGTTCGGGCGCACCCACGCCCTGGACGGTCTCGACCTCACGGTACGAACCGGTGAGGTGCACGGTTTTCTCGGCCCGAACGGCGCGGGAAAGACCACCACGATCCGGATCCTGCTCGGCCTGACCCGTGCCGACGGGGGCAAGGCGGTCGTGCTGGACGGCGATCCGTGGTCGGACGCGACCGAGTTGCATCGGCGGCTCGCGTATGTGCCGGGCGATGTGACGTTGTGGCCGAATCTGTCCGGCGGTGAGGCGATCGATCTGCTCGGGCGGATGCGCGGTGGCGTGGACAAGAAGCGGAAGGCCGAGCTGCTCGAGCGGTTCGATCTGGATCCGCGGAAGAAGGCACGCGCGTACTCGAAGGGCAACCGGCAGAAGGTCGCGCTGGTCGCCGCGTTCGCGTCAGATGTCGAACTGTTGCTGCTCGACGAGCCGACGTCCGGCCTGGATCCGCTGATGGAGGAGGTGTTCCGCGAGGTCGTGCAGGAGATCAGCGAGCGCGAGGGCCGGACCGTACTGCTGTCCAGCCACATCCTGTCCGAGGTCGAGGCGTTGTGCGACCGCGTGACGATCATCCGGGCCGGGCGCGCTGTGGAGTCCGGGACGTTGCGTGAGCTGCGGCATCTGGCGCGTACGTCGATCCAGGCCGAACTGGCCGGCCCGATGAACGGTCTCGCGCAGCTGAACGGCGTCCACGACCTCAAGGAGATCGACGGCCGCGTCCAGTTCGACGTCGACGCGGACGAGATCAACCCGGTACTGCGCCGGCTCACCGAGATCGGCGTACGCAGCCTCGTCAGCCAGCCGCCCACGCTCGAGGAACTGTTCCTCCGACTGTACGAACGGGAGCCGGCGCAGTCAGGGGCAGCGAAATGACCGGCACCGGCGGACTCGTCCGGCTGATCCTGCGCCGCGACCGCGTCGTCCTGCCGCTGTGGATCCTGCTACTGGCCGGAATCTCGGTCAGTTTCGTCAAGGAGTACGGCGATCTGTTCCCGACGCCGGAGTCGCGGATCAGCTATGCGAGCAACGCCGGCTTCATCACGCTGTACGGCGAACTGTCCGGACCGGGGCTCGGTGAGTTCGTCACCTGGCGACTCGGGTTCGTGCCGGTGATGGTCGGCCTGATCAGTCTGCTGACGGTGATTCGGCACACCCGCGTCGAGGAGGAGACCGGACGCCGTGAGTTGCTCGGGGCAACAGTCGTCGGACGGCATGCGCAGCTGACAGCTGCCCTCGTGACCACGCTCGGCGCGAACCTGGTCCTCGCCGTACTGCTTGCCCTCGGAATGCACAGCCAGGGCCTGCCGTGGTCCGGATCGATCGCACTCGGAGTGCTCTACTCGAGCATCGGCTGGCTGTTCGCGGCGGTCGGCGCGGTCGCGGCGCAGTTGACCGCGAGTGCCGGTACGGCGCGCGGCATCGCGATCGGCGTACTCGGCGGTGCTTATGTACTGCGGGCTGCCGGGGACACCAGTGCGCACACGGACGGGCCGCTCGCGTGGTTGTCGTACCTGTCGCCGATCGCGTGGGCGCAGCGCATCCGCCCGTACGCCGACAACCGCTGGTGGCTGGGCATCGTCATGCTCGCCGCGACCGCCCTACTGATCACGGCGGCCTACCAGCTCGCCGTACGACGGGACGTGGGCGCCGGCCTGCTACCTGATCGGCTCGGGCCGGCCGACGGCACGATGGGGTCGCCGTTCGCGCTGGCGTGGCGGCTGCATCGCGGGCTGCTCGCCGCGTGGACGATCGGGTTCGCGTTGCTCGGCCTGCTGTTCGGCGGGGTCGCCAAGGGGGTCGGCGACATGATGCGTGACGATCCGGGCATCGAGGAGATATTCCAGCGAATGGGTGGCGCGACAGGGTTGATCGACTCGTTCCTGGCCGGTGTGACGATGCTGGTCGGGCTGGTCGCGTCGGCGTACGCCGTCCAGGCCACGTTGCGGATGCGGGTCGAGGAGAGCAGCGGTCGCGTCGAGGCGGTCCTCGCGACCGCGACCAGCCGCTGGCAGTGGGCTGCGAGCCACCTGATCTTCAGTCTGCTCGGACCTGCGGTGGCGCTGCTAGCGGCCGGAATCACCGAGGGGCTCGCGTACGGCGCTGCGGCCGGGGACGTCGGCGGTCAACTGCCGCGACTCGTCGGCGCCGCCCTCGTCCAGCTGCCGGCGGTGTGGGTGCTGGCCTCGATCGCGATCGCTCTCGTCGGGCTCTTCCCGCGCGCGTCGATGGCGTCGTGGGCAGGTCCCGCGGTGTGCATCCTGATCGGCCTGGTGAGTGCCGGCGTACAGACAGCGGCCTGGGTCCGGGACATCTCCCCCTTCACCCACCTGCCGTCGCTGCCGGGCGGCACGACCCATGTCGGCCCGTTGCTCGTGCTGCTGGCGATTGCGGCCGTGGTCTCCGGAGCCGGCCTGGCCGGTCTGCGGCACCGAGATCTCCCGGCCTGACCACAGCGGCTCAGCGACGCGCGTTACGAGACCAGCTGAAGCAATAGGCGCCAAAGGCAGCGATACCGACAGCAAGCACGGTCAGGAGCACCGAACCGGCCGGTTGCTCCTTGATCGTGTGCAGTGCGGTGTCGAGGCCACCGGCCTTCTTCGGGTCGTAGTCGATCGCCGCCCAACCGAACAAGACACCCACCACGACAAAGGCGATCCCCTTGGCCGCGAACCCGACGCGGCCGAGCAGGATCGTCGTGTCCGACACCCCACCCACCAGGTCCTCGGTGAACTTCTTCGTGACGCCCTTGTAGACCTGGTAGCAGCCGACGCCGACAATCACGAGCCCGATGGCCACCACCAGCACTCGTCCGGCGCTCTGCTCCATCAGCCGGGCCGACAGGGTCTGCTGCGACCCAGTGCCCGAGCTGCCGGCACCTGTGGCGACCTTCGCCGCGCTGACGCCCAGTACTAGGTACACCGCGGCCCGGCCAACCGAGGACACCTTCTTCCGCGGCTTCAGGTGACCCCAGACGAGCTCCATGACCTGCCACAGCACCAGCGCGAACAGGCCGATCGCCACGACCCACAACAGCACCCCACCGAGCGGCTTGTCGGCCAGCTCACGCAGAGCGCCTTGCTGCGACGCCTCCAGCGAGGACTTGCCGAACGCCAGTTGCAGGGCGATCCAGGCGACCAGCAGGTGGACGACGCCGTACGCCGCCAGACCGACGGTGATCGACATCTCGTACGGACGGCTGTAGCGAACTTCCTGGGCGGTACTCACACCCGAGAAGTGCCCAGCAAGGAAACAACAGCGGTGATCAGGCCGAGACCGGAGCGGAAGCTTCACGGTCCGCTTCCTCGACGTCACCGTACTCACCCGCACGGTAGGCCCGCCGGCCCAGCACCCAGACGTACGCGATGAACGCCACCTCGGCCAAGATGCCGATCGTCACGCGCACCGCACCGGGCAGGAAAGGGGTGACGAACGCCTCGATCAGTCCGGTGACCAGAAGCACCGCAGCGAGGCCGATCGCCATCCCGACCGTCGCCCGCCCGGTCTGTGCGACCGCCTGCATCCGTGTCCGTGGGCCGGGCGCGATCCAGGACCAGCCGAGCCGCAGTCCGGCCGCGGCCGCGACGAACACCGCAGTGATCTCCAGCAGACCGTGTGGCGCGATCAGACTGAAGAACAGCCCGCCCCGGTCGTTGGCGATCATCAGCCCACCGCTGAGGCCCAGGTTGAGCGCGTTGTCCCACAGCACGAAGGCCGACGGCACCAGCAGGATCCCCAGCGCCAGTACGGCGGCACTAATAGTCGCGTTGTTGATCCACACGCGCAGTGCGAAGTCCTGCGCCGGGTTCTCGGAGTAGTACGCCTCGAAGTCCTCGTCCACGAACTGCTTGATCTGATCCGGCGTACCGAGCGAGTCGAGCACCTCCGGATGCGCGATGACTCGCCACGCGGTCCACGCAGCGACCAGGTAGAAGAGCAGCCCGATCGTGATCCACCAGCGTCTGGAGGCGTAGAGCGCGGCGGGGAAGCTGACCAGGAAGTACTTCGAGATGTCTCGCCAGACCGGTGCCTGCGCACCGGTCACCGCACCGCGGGCGTCCGCGATCAGCCCGGACAGGCGACCGATCGACACCGGGTCCGCTCCGGCCGCTCGCAGCGCGGCCAGGTGGGTGCCGACGCGCTGATAGAGCACGACGAGTTCCTCGGCCTCTGCGCCGGACAGCCGGCGCTGGCGGCGGGTCAGGTAGGCCAGGCGGTCCCACTGCGGCTGGTGCACCGAGACAAATGCCTCTACGTCCACGTCACCCCTCCTCCACCCGACTGGTGGCAGACTAGCCGGACCGAGTGTCTGGGCAGGAGGGGGGCGACGGAGTGTCTCAGCTGGTCACCGGCGAAGCAGTCGTCCTTCAGGTGCGGATCGCCCGGATGCCGACGCGGGCACTCGCCTGCGCGATCGACGTGTTCCTGCAGGTCGTCGTACTGCTCGTTCTGATCGGGTTGCTGGCCGGATTTCTGTTCGGCAGCGACACCAGCGAGGCACTGGCGGTCTCGCTGATCTTCATCGTCGTCCTGCTCGTCGCGGTCGGCTACCGGGTGGTGATGGAGACGCTGACCCGCGGCCGCACGCTCGGCAAGATGGTGCTCGGGCTGAAGGTGGTCCGCGACGACGGGAGCTCGATCCGGTTCCGGCACGCGCTGGTGCGGACGCTGATGTGGTTCTTCGTCGACTTCGCGCCATGGTTCGCCGCCAGCCCGGGCATCGTGGCGAGCCTGATGAACAAGCAGGGCAAGCGGATCGGGGACATGGTGGCCGGGACGGTCGTCATCCGCGAACGCCACCAGCCGATGGCGTCGCCGCCGCTGTTCGTGCCGGGCCACCTGGTGCAGTGGGCGCAGTCGCTCGAGCTGTCGCGGCTGTCGGACGAGCTGGCGAACGCGGCCCGCGACTATCTGGCCCGCTACACCGAACTGCTCCCCGGCGCTCAGCAGGCGCTCGGCGAGGCCCTGGCCGCTCGGGTCGCGTCAGTCATCGCGCCGGCCCCACCGATGCCGATCATCGCGCCCGCCTACCTCTCCGCGGTCCTGGCCGAACGCCGCCGCCGCGAACTGAACCGCCTCGCCACCCAACGCCCCACCCACACCGGCCCCTTCGCACCCCCGCAGTACGCCGCGCCGGCCTCGCCGTACGCCGTGCCGCCCTACTCCCCGCCCGCATCGCCGTACGCCGTGCCACCGGGCCCGTTCGCCCCGCCCAGCCCGTACGGCGCCTTGCCGCCCGCTCCGCCGCCACCAGACCCGTTCGCCCCACCAGGCCCGTTCGCCCCGCCCGTACGGCCACCGACGGTCCCACGTCCAGCAGCCGTCAACGCCCAAGGCTGGGCCGCCCCGGGCAGCAACGAAGCCGGCCACTGGTCCTGAACGCAGAACACCCCCGCCACACCGGGCGGGGGTGTTCTGCGAAGACGAACCTCAGTAGCGGTAGGCCTCGGGCTTGTACGGCCCCTCGACCGGTACGCCGAGGTACGACGCCTGCTCCTTGGTGAGCTCGGTGAGCTTCACACCGAGCGCGTCCAGGTGCAGCCGGGCGACCATCTCGTCGAGGTGCTTCGGCAGCACGTACACGCCGGTCGGGTACTCGGCGGTGCGCACGAACAGCTCGATCTGCGCCAGCACCTGGTTGGTGAACGAGTTCGACATCACGAACGACGGGTGGCCGGTCGCGTTGCCGAGGTTCAGCAGCCGGCCCTCGGACAGCACGATCACCGTGTGGCCGTCGGGGAACCGGAACTCGTCGACCTGCGGCTTGATGTTGATCCGCTCGGCGCGCTTCACCAGACCGGCCATGTCGATCTCGTTGTCGAAGTGGCCGATGTTGCCGACGATCGCCTGATGCTTCATCGCAGCCATGTGGTCGGCGGTGATGACGTCGCGGTTGCCGGTCGCGGTGACGAAGATGTCCGCCTCGCCGACCACGTCGTCCACGGTGCTGACCTGGTAGCCGTCCATCGCCGCCTGCAGCGCGCAGATCGGGTCGACCTCGGTGACGATGACGCGGGCGCCCTGGCCGCGCAGCGACTCCGCACAGCCCTTGCCGACGTCGCCGTACCCGCAGACGACCGCGACCTTGCCGCCGATCAGCACGTCGGTGGCGCGGTTGATGCCGTCGATCAGCGAGTGCCGGCAGCCGTACTTGTTGTCGAACTTCGACTTGGTGACCGAGTCGTTGACGTTGATCGCCGGGAACAGCAGCGCCCCGGCCTTGTGCATCTCGTACAGCCGGTGCACACCGGTGGTGGTCTCCTCGGTGACCCCCTTGATGCCCTGACCGATCGTCGTCCACTTCGACGGCGACTCCGCGAGCGTGCGGGTCAGCAGCTTCAGCACGACGGCGTACTCCTCGGAGTCCGCGGTCGACGGGTCCGGGACGGCGCCGGCCTTCTCGAACTCGGTGCCCTTGTGGACGAGCATCGTGGCGTCGCCACCGTCGTCGAGGATCATGTTCGGACCGTCACCGCCCGGCCAGGTCAGCGCCTGCTCGGTGCACCACCAGTACTCTTCGAGCGTCTCGCCCTTCCAGGCGAACACCGGAACACCGGCGGGGGCGTCGGCCGTCCCGTCGCCGACGACGACCGCGGCGGCGGCGTGGTCCTGGGTGGAGAAGATGTTGCACGACACCCAGCGCACCTCGGCCCCGAGCGCGACCAGCGTCTCGATCAGTACCGCGGTCTGGATCGTCATGTGCAGCGATCCCATGATCCGCGCACCGGCCAGCGGCTTGCTCTCGCCGTACTGCGCGCGCATCGCCATCAGACCGGGCATCTCGTGCTCGGCCAGCCGGATCTCCTTGCGCCCGAACTCGGCCAGGCCGAGATCCGCCACCTTGTAGTCGAACGTCATGCCGCTCCCCTGCGTGAAGACTGGTTGTTGTTGCCTGCCCGAGCCTAGAGGGCCGAGGCACGTGGTTTGATCGCTCGAGGCGCGATTTTGACACCGAAATGTCAAGATTGATGCTATGCGCATCACCGAGGCCGCTCGCCAGCTGGGTACCACTCCGCGCATGCTCCGCTACCGGGAGGCACTCGGGCTGCTGCCACGCACCCGGTCGGAGCACACCGCGCAACGCCAGTACGACGAGCGCGACCTCGCGGCCGTCCGGCTGGCCCTCGATCTCGAACGCCGGTACGACGTGACGCCGGCGGCGCTCGCATTCGCCCTGCGCGCGCTGGCCGAGCCGTCCGTGGCCGCGGACATCCGCAACCTCGGGTACCGCACCGGCCGGCTCAGTGCCCCGCCGACGCAGGCCGAGATCGACCGCGAACGCGCCCTGCGCTGGCTCGGCCGCTCGGGCGTCCTGCCCCCGAAACCGCGCTGAGTGCGAAGCCGCCGGGCCCGGAACCGTGCTGGGCCCGGCGCATCAGTGCGACAGTGCCGCGCGGCTCAGTGCGACGGCGCCTCGCGGCTCAGTGCGACGGTGCCTCGGGGACGGCCGGGCGCTCGTCCGGGACGTACCCCTCCTGGTAAACATCAGGCTCGAGGTAGATGTGCTGACTCATCGGCTCGGCGGCGCGGATCGCCCGCTCGGCCGCGTTGATGATCTCGGCGACGACGGCCGCGTCGGTGGTCGGCTCGACGCCGACCTTCGCGGCGACCAGCACCTCCTCCGGACCGAGGTGCAGGGTCTTGATGTGGATCAGCCGCTGCACGCCGGCGGTGTTCTCGATCGCGGCGACAATCTTGGCCTGCGACTCGCGCGTCGCGGACTCGCCGAGCAGCAGCGACTTCATCTCGATCGCGAGGAAGATCGCCACGCAGACCAGCAGCGCGCCGATCGCCATCGACCCGAGGCCGTCGAACACACCGTTGCCGGTGGCAAGCGTCAGCACGACGCCGATCAGCGCGAGCACCAGACCGGTGAGCGCGGCGAAGTCCTCCAGCAGGATCACCGGCAGCTCTGGCGACCGCGCCTGGCGGACGAACTTCGTCCAGCCGATTTTGCCGCGCAGCTTGTTGGCCTCGACGATCGCGGTCCGGAACGAGAACGACTCCATCAAGATCGCGGCCACCAGCACCGCCACCGGGACCCACTTCCAGTCCTCGATCGGATGCGGGTCGTGGATCTTGTGGTACCCCTCGTACAGCGCGAACAACCCGCCGACGCTGAACAGCACGATCGCGACGATGAACGAATAGACGTACCGCTCCCGGCCGAAGCCGAACTGGTGCAGCTCGTCCGCCTCGCGCTGCGCGCGCTTCCCGCCGACCAGCAGCAGCACCTGGTTGCCCGCGTCGGCGAGCGAGTGGATCGCCTCGGCCAGCATCGACGCCGACTGGGTCAGTGCCCAGGCGCCGAACTTGGTGACCGCGATCCCGGTGTTCGCCAGCAACGCCGCAACAACGGCCTTGGTTCCGCCACCAGCCATGGTTGTTCGAGTCCTCCGGAAAGGTGCGTGGAAGTCGGTTCAGCCCGCGGAGACGACGAACGCCGTCCCGGAACCACGCAGGGTACAGGGTCCCTCGGGTCCTGCGGCGAACGCGGACCGTCCGGCGGACAGCGTCACCGCCGATCCCTTGCCACCGGCATCGACCGTGCCGTCGACACAGCAGACGATCCGCGGCCCGGCCCCGTCCAGGGTCCGCTCGTCGCCATCGAGATCCACCCGGTGAATCACGAAGTACTCACAGCCGGTCTCGTACGTCGTGACGCCGGCACCGACCGTCGTCGCGGTGAGCACGGGGTCGGCCAGCGGCTCGAAGTCCACCACCGAGACCAGCTCCGGTACGTCGACGTACTTGCTCGTCAGCCCGCCGCGCAGAACGTTGTCCGAGTTCGCCATCACCTCGAAGCCGAGGCCGCGCAGGTACGCGTGCACATTGCCGGCCGGCAGGTACACCGCGTCGAACCGCTGCAGCCGCACCCGGTTCAGCAGCAGGGCCGCGAGCACACCGGGGTCGTCCGGGAAGTCCGCGCACAGCTTGGCCAGCGTCTCGCGCTCGAGTGCGAACGCGTGGCCGGTGTACTGCGCGACGGCCTCGCCGAGCGCCGCGACCAGCGGACGGATCGCGTCCCGGTCGGTACTCATGAAGCCGGTGAACGCGTCCTGCAGTTTGCCGTTGCGGAGCAGGTCGGTGAGCTCGTCGAGGCCGACCGGGGCCAGCTCGTCCAGCAACGCGACCGTCTGCTCCAGCGGGCGGAAGCCCACCAGCGCGTCGAACGGCTCGAGCGCGATCAGGATCTCGGGCTTCGGCCAGGAATCCTTGTAGTTGCGGTCCGCGGCGTCGCGGGGGATCCCGGCCGCCTCGTCCCGCCGGTACCCGTCGATCGCCTGCTCCCGGGACGGGTGCGCCTGGATCGACAGCGGCTGCGCGGCGGCGAGCAGCTTCGCGAGGAACGGGAACCGGCCGTCGAACCGCTCGGCCGTCTCCTCCCCCAGCACCGCGGCCGGGTCCGCGGAGACCACGTCGTACAAGGTGTTGCCGTCCGGCAGCACCGACGGCGCCGACTCGTGCGCGCCCATCCACAGCTCGGCCTGCGGCTCGCCGCTCGGCTCCACCCCGAGCAGTGCGGGCAGAGCGGTCGGCGAGCCCCACGCGTAGTCGCGGACGGTGTTCTGCAGCGGAACTACCACGCTGGATCCTCCGAAGGATTGCCGGATCCGACCGGGTCGTCGACGGTCGCCATGCCGTACCGACCGAGGCCGATACCGAGGTACGCCGCGGCGTAGCGGCCCTGCTGGGTCAGCGCGGCGTAGCGCGCCACGTCCGTGCCTTCGGCCTGCCGGATGATGTGCACGCGAACGTCGTGCGCCTCGGCCTTGGACTCCAGCTTCTGGCGCTGCTCGGCGACCCCGGCCTCGTCGACGCCGTCGTCCAGGATGATCAGCGCCGGCCGCAGCTCCTCCGGCTTGTCGAAGGGATCCGCGAACAGGTCCCGCGGCGGCTGGTTGAGCACCGGCAGCAGGTGACCCGCGTCGGCAGCCAGCGCCGGCCGTCCACTGGCCAGCCGCAGCGCCTCGACCACGCGGCGCGCAGCCCGCGCGGCCAGGACCGAGCCACCCCAGACCAGCGGCAACGCGTCCGCCAGCACCAGTGCGAGCTCCTTGGCCGGGTTCGACGCGACGTCGTTGTTGGGTGAGCACTGGATCGCCACGTCGTCCAGCAGGGCAGCGACGGCCTTGTGGTCGACCTCCGGCCCCAGCTCCATCTGGTGCAGAGCCTGGAGTACGGCGACCGCTGCGGCCAACTGGTCGTCCGACTGGGACGGCAGGCGGATCGCATGCCGCAGACCGGCCGAGGCGATCGCGACCGGCGAGTCCTCCGGCGCGGCCACCATCAGCCCGCACCCACGCCGTACCGCCTCGGCGGCCGCAGAGACGGCTTCGGTGTCTTCGGCGGCGCCACCGAGGACGACCACCAGGTCCAGAGGACCGGCCCAGCCGGGCAGCCCCGGGCCGGGCCAGGCCAGGAACGGCACCGGGCAGACCGGCTCCAGCACGGCGCGCACCAGCCGGGCGTCACGGCCGGCGGCCACCACGGCCCGCGGCCGGAAACCGTCGGACTCCAGCTTGGACAGCGCCTCCTCGGAGGCCTCCAGCTCGGCACGGACTCGAGCACCGGCCATCGCCAGCCGCCGCAGCAGGTGATCCGCCGCCTCGAGGGCGGCCGGATCGTCCAGCCGCGTGTCGTCGAAGAAACTCATCTCAGTTGCTCGCGGATTCGGTCTCCGCGCGCGTGTCCCGCGCCTCGTCGATCAGCAGCACCGGGATGTCGTCACGCACCGGGTACGCCAGCGCGCAGGAGGCGTTGGTGCAGACCAACTCGTCGGCCTCGTCGTCCACCCGGAACTCGGAGCGGCACTTCGGGCAGACCAGGATGCTCAGCAGGTCCGGGTCCAGATTGACTGCCATTCAGTTCTCCTTCGCCGCGGCGCCGGTGATCAGCGCCAGTACCTCGTCACGGACGCGTTCCAGCTCCGGCCGGTCCGCGGCCTCGACGTTCAGCCGGAGCAACGGCTCCGTGTTCGACGCACGGACGTTGAACCACCACTGTCCCGCCGACACCGTCAACCCGTCCAGATGGTCGATCGTCACGCCGTCGACGCCAGAATAGGTGTCCTCGATCGCCGCGACGGTCTCCGCCACGGCGCCGGCGCCGTCGACCCGCGTGTTGATCTCGCCGGACGCGACGTACCGCTCGTACTCCGCGAACAGCTCGCTGGCCGGCCGGTCCTGCTCGCCCAGCGCGGCCAGCACGTGCAGCGCGGCCAGCATGCCGGTGTCGGCACGCCAGAAGTCGCGGAAGTAGTAGTGCGCGGAGTGCTCGCCGCCGAACACCGCGTCGGTCTCGGCCATCCGCTGCTTGATGTAGGAGTGCCCGACCCGCGAGCGCACCGGCGTACCGCCGTGCTCGGTGATCAGCTCCGGGACCGCCTTGGAGGTGATCAGGTTGTGGATGACGGCCGAGCCGGGGTGCTTGGCGAGCTCGCGGACCGCGACGGCACCGGTGATGGCGCTCGGCGAGATCGGGTCGCCCTTCTCGTCCACGACGAAGCAGCGGTCGGCGTCGCCGTCGAACGCCAGTCCGAGGTCGGCGCCGGTCTCGCGGACCTTCGCCTGCAGGTCGACCAGATTCTTCGGGTCGAGCGGGTTGGCCTCGTGGTTCGGGAAGTTGCCGTCGAGTTCGAAGTACAGCGGCAGGATCGTCACCGGGCCTTCGGCGAACACGGCCGGCACGGTGTGCCCGCCCATGCCGTTACCGGCGTCGACGACCACGGTGAGCGGGCGGATGCCGCTCAGGTCGACCAGGTGGTGCAGGTGGTCGGCGTACGCGGTGAGCAGGTCCTTCCGGGTGATGTGGCCCGGTGTCGCACCGGTCGCCGCGGGCTCGGTCAGTGCCTTCGCGACCAGGTCGGCGATGTCGCGCAGCCCGGAGTCCGTGCCGACCGGGGCGGCACCCGCGCGGCACATCTTGATGCCGTTGTACTGCGCCGGGTTGTGGCTGGCGGTGAACATCGCACCGGGCAGATCGAGTCGGCCGGACGCGAAGTACAGCTGGTCGGTGGACGCCAGGCCGATGTCGATGACGTCGGCGCCGGTGCTCGCCACGCCCTCGGCGAACGCGGCCGCGAGCGCCGGGCTGGACGGGCGCATGTCGTACCCGATCACGACCGCGCCGGGGCCGCCGAGCACGTCCAGGACCTCGACGAACGCCGCACCGGTGGCACGCGCCACCGACTCGTCCAGCTGCTCCGGCACCACACCCCGAACGTCATAAGCCTTGAAGATCCCCGCAACATCAACCATGCAGTGGACCCTATCCGGCAACCCTCCGAACGCAACGACTGGGCATCGGTGCCTGCTGTGGTCTACACCAGTGGACCCTTCGTTCCGTATGTTCTGCCTGATCACCGTGGGCGGGTGACCGGCAGCTGGGGGGTGGCCATCGATGTTCCTTCGGCAGGCTCTGCGGTACCGCTGGGGCCAGGCCGCGGTGCTGGCCGGGGTCAGCGCGCTGATCGGCACCTGCGCGGCGTTCGCGCCCTGGTTCGCCCGGGCGGTCCAGCAGACGGTCACGACCGAGACGCTCCAGCGGCAGTGGACCGCAGCGACCTGGCAGCTCGCCGCCGACCCGCCGACGGCTGTCAACGGGCCGGCCGAGCCGGATCCGCCGGACTCCTTGGACCAGCTCGTTCCCGGCGACCTGCTGCCGCTGTTCAGCCCGCCGGTGCACGGGCGGACCGTCGGTGTCGTCTGGGGCGTCGGCACGCAGCGGCCGGCGGTCGAAGGGCGGCTGGTGTGGCGCGGCGACTACTGCGCCCATGTCGTCCTGACCGCCGGCCGGTGTCCCAACGCTCCCGGTGAGGTCCTCGCGTCGACCGCCGACGCGCAGACGTTCGGGACGAAGGTCGGCGCGACCCTGCGGGCGGTCACCACGCGCTGGCCCGAGGGCGGCGGACTGCGTGTGGTCGGTCTGTACCGCGCCGACGACACAGCCGCCCACTGGTTCGGCCGCGGACCGACCGGTCACTCGCGCCCGGCCAGTGACAGTCGGCCAGGGCTGGCCGACCACCTGCTCGCGGAGCCGAGCACGTTCGCCCTCGGCCCGTGGGGCTACCAGGCGACGATGGACACCCGTCCGCTGCCGGGTGTCGCGCGGGCCGCCGACCTGGACCGGATCCGGCAGGCGACCGACCAGCTCGAAGGCCGGATCGCCGAACTCGGCCTCAACGCCCGGAACAACTCCGGGCTGATCGACGTCGTCGACGGGATCCGGGCCGAACAGCGGCAGGCCGTCACGATCATCCCGCTGGTGATGGTCCAGGTGGCGCTGTTCGGCGTCGTCGTCCTGGTGCTCGCCCTCGCCACGGTCGTCGACCAGCGGCGGTCCGAGCTCGCGGTCGCACGGCTGCGCGGGTCGGGCGCCGGCGCGGTCGGGAGGGCGCTCGCCACCGAGCTGAGCGTGCCCGTGCTGGGCGGGATCGTGCTCGGCGCACCGGTCGGTTTCGCCCTCCTGCTCGTCGTCCGAGCGGCCTGGCTCGAGGGCACCGCACCACTGGAGTTGCCGTGGACCGTGCCGGCCGCCGTTGCCGCAGCGGCGCTCGTCGGCCTGGGTGCCGTCGTGTTGTCGGTCCGTACCGTCGTCCGCCGGCCAATCGCCGGCCTGCTCCGCCGGATCGCCCCGCGCGGCCATCGGCGCACCATCGGCGTCGTCGATCTGACCGTCATCGTGCTCGCCTCAGCAGGCCTGGTCACCGGTCTGACCGGTGGCGGACGCGGTCCGCTCCCGATCCTCACGCCGACGCTGCTCGCGCTGGCGACAGGCCTCGCCTTCGCGCACCTGCTGCTGCCGACCGCCGGACTGGTCAGCCGTCGTGCCCTGCGCAAGGGCCGTCTCGGACTCGCGCTCGGCGCGCTGCAGATCGCCCGGCGCCCGACCATGACCCGGCTGGTCGCCGTGGTCGCGGTCGCGACCGGCCTGGCGACCTTCGCCGGTCAGGCGGCGTCGGTCGCCGATCGCAACCGGATCACCCGCGCCGGGTACGAGACCGGCGCGGCGGCCGTCCTGGCCGTCGACACCACCGGGCTGGGCACCTTCACGGCGGCGATCGACAAGGTCGACCCGGACCGGAAGTGGCTGACGCCTGTTGTCCGCACGCAGCCGCCCTCGGCGGAGAACCTGCGCGCAGTCCTGATCGAACCCGACAGCTATCGGCGGATCGCCTTCCGCGGCGACCGCATCACCGATGCCGAAGGCTTCGGCAAGCTTCGGGCCCCCACGGAACCAGGGCCGATCGAGCTGAACGGCGGCCGGCTGACGGCGACCCTCGACGTCGGCGCGGTGAAGGCGTCCGCACCGCCGCCCATCGACGGCATCCCGGTGCCACCGTCGAACCTGGCGGCGGCTTCGGTGATCCTGGAGGCGACCGTCGTCAACCAAACCACCGGGACCAGGTACGTCGTTCGCCTCCCACCGGTCCCGGTGACGCGCAACGGCCCGGTCGCCGTGAGTACGGCGATGAGCTGCCGGCCGTCCTGTCAGCTGATCAGGCTCGGGGTGGCCCGCGAGGTCGGTGACGCCGTGACCGCCGAAGGTCCGGTCGTGATCACCCAGCTGGCCACCGACACCCAGCCGAGCGTTGCTCTGGGTCGTGCGCAGGACTGGACGACCGGCGCCTTGGACAGCGGTCAGGGCAGCATCAAGGCCGCGGACCGCCCGGACGGGCTGACGCTGCAGATCAACAGCCTCGGCAGCGAGCTGAGCCTGCAGCACGCCGCGATTCCTTCGCCGGCGCCGGCGCTGATCAGCCGCGGCTTCACGGTGAGCGACGTCCAGAGCGTGCCCGGGTTCGACGGGCGGTCGATCCCGGTCAGCAAACTCGACGACCTGCAGATCCCGATGCCGCGGTACACCGAGCGGGTCGCCGTCCTCGACCTGGAAACCGCCCGGCGGCTCGGCGGCCACGTCGACAACGCGATCGCCGATCTGGAGCTCTGGCTGAACGCCGACGGACTCGCGAACGTCGACACGCTGATCAGCGGTCTGACCGAGGCCGGGCTCGCCCCGGTCCTTGTCGATCGGCAGTCCGACCACATCGCGTCGTACGGGCGCTCAGCCAGCGCGCTGGCGCTCCAGCTCACACCGATCGTCGGACTGGCCAGTTGGGCGCTCGCGGTCGTCGTACTGCTGCTGATGGGTACGAGCAGCTGGCGTTCACGCGCGCAGGACTACGCGAGTCTGCGGATCAACGGCGTACCGGAGAAGACGACCGGTGGGGCGGCTCGGTGGGAGCACAGCGGCCCGGTGGCGCTCGCGGCGCTGCTCGGGGCTGCCTGCGGTGTCGTCGGCGCCCATATCGCGCTGCCGATGTTCCCGCTGTTCGCCGATACCTCGGAGCCGTCGCCGTACCCGCTCGAGCTGGCGATCAACTGGCCGTGGGCGGTCATCCTCTGGCTGGCCGGCACGCTGGTGCTCACCGCAACCACGCTGGCCCTCGGTGCGAGTGTGAATCGGCGGTCGGGTTACAGCCGGATCCGGGAGGACCTGTCGTGAGCGGACTGGCGATCAGCACCAGCGGACTGGTGCACATCTACCGCAGCCAAGGACATGACGTCGCAGCGCTGTCCGGTATCGGCATCACGGTCGGACCGGGTGAGATCGTCGGCCTGCTGGGCCCGTCCGGTGCGGGCAAGTCGACGCTGCTGCAGCTGTGCGGCGGGCTGCTGACACCGAGTGCCGGACGGCTGCAGGTCGGCGAGCACAACCTGACCACGATGACCGACGCCGAGCTCGACCGGATGCGCGCGCAGGACGTCGGCATCGTGCTGCAGGGCGCCGCACGCAACCTCGTGCCGTACCTGACGCCGGTGGACAACGTCCGGTACGCCCAGCAGGCCGCGTCCGGCTCGCTGCCCGCTCCTGAGGACGTACTCGACCTCGTCGGCCTGGCCGACCACGCCCGGACGCCGTTGCCCGCGCTGACACCCGGCCAGATCCAGCTGTGCGCGGTGGCCGTCGGCATCGCGACGTACCCCGGGCTGCTGCTGGCAGACGAGCCCACGAGTCAGCTCGATCATCGGGCCCGCGACGAGGTCCTGGCGGCGATCGAGATCGTCAACGCGCAGACCGGCATGACAGTGCTGCTGGTCACTCACGACCCCGAAGTCGCGGCGATGCTGCCCCGCACCGTCACCATTCGCGACGGGCGGATCGCGTCCGAGGGGCGCAGCGGCGAGGAGTTCGCCGTGGTCGCCACGGACGGCTCGCTGCCGCTGCCGCCCCACGTGGCCCAGCTGCTGTCGCCCGGCACGCTGCTGCGCGTCACCACGACCGACGACGGCGACGTACGGCTGCACCCGGTCCGGCAGGAGGACGAGCAGGCATGATCACGGTCACCGATCTCACCGTGGCGTACGGCGACCTGGTCGCGGTCGCGGAGGTGTCACTGCAGGTGCCGCGCGGGTCGATCCTCGCGGTCAGCGGACCGTCCGGCGCCGGCAAGAGCTCGCTGCTCTGGGCGATCGCCGGCGCGGTGCGGGCGCGATCCGGACAGGTGGAGGTGGACGGCCTGGCGATCGCCGACCGGCAGGCGGCCGCCGCGCACGGCGTCGTACTGATTCCACAAGGCAACGGCCTGGCCCGGGTCCTGACGGCCCGCGAGAACCTGGCCCTCCCGCTGCTCGCCAAGCGCACCGAACCGGACGTCGCCGAGAAGTACGTCGACCAGGCGCTGGCCGATGTCGGACTCCAGGACAGCGGCGACCACCTGGTCGAGGAACTGTCCGGCGGCGAACAACAACGCGTCGCCGTCGCCCGCGGGATCGCCCAGCAAGGCCGCGTGGTCCTCGCCGACGAATCCACCAGCGAACTCGACAGCACCAACCGCGAACGCGTCCTCGACCTGCTCCGCCGCGAAGCCGACCGCGGCGCGGCGGTCGTCATCGCCACCCACGATCCCACCGTCGCCGCGGCCGCACACGCCCACGCAACGATGAACGAAGGCCACCTCACCTGGCAACGCCCGTACTGACCCCGTCGAGCCTTACACGAGCCCTTGCACCGCGTCGCACCGAGCCGGTGCCGTACTCCCTCACTTCCGCGAGCCCGCGCCGCGCACCGCCCCCGGACCCCTCACGCAGAAATTCTCCTAGATGATTGATGCACGGCCTGGTCTGGATTCGGTCGTAGCCGCGGATGGAGCCGAGGACGCTCGGGCGTGTGGCGTGTGGCGCGTGTCAGGTCGACAGGAGGTCTCCCGTGCCAGGGGCCACAGCTGAGCGTGAATCAGACACCG
>NZ_JBEZFT010000118.1:0-18669 GCF_040649595.1 Kribbella sp. NPDC048915
GTGGGTTCACCCATCGTGTTGTGGGTTCCGTACCCTTCACACGGGTCAGGAACCCACAACACCGTGGGTGAACCCACCGTGCGGGGACGCGGGCGTGCGGGGACGCGGGCGTGCGGGGACGCGTGCGGTCGTCCAGTCCGGGCGCTGACTCGGTCACCCAGACCCGCCCACGGATCGGTCGCAAGAGCCGGTTATTCGGTGAAGATCTTCACCGCGGTGATCAGTGTTTCGAGGATGCCGTACCCGAGCAGCACGGCGACCAGCAGCCAGGAAATCACCAGTCGTGCGGTCTGGTTCATCGTGCCGCCTCCACCGTCGTCTCGGTCGTCTCGTGGAATCGCTCGGACACCGAGCGGATGAGCAGGTTCGCGACGAAGCCGACGGCCAGCACGCCGACCATTGTGAACAGCGCCGGCCGGTACGCCGACGCCGTCAGCGTGCCCGGTTTGCCCTGACTGTCCAGGAACCCGTTGATGATCAGCGGCCCGGCGATCCCGGCCGCGGACCAGGCGGTCAGCAACCGGCCGTGGATCGCGCCGACCTGGTAGGTCCCGAACAGGTCCCGCAGGTACGCCGGTACGGTCGCGAAACCGCCGCCGTAGAACGAGATGATGACCGCGGCGAGCAGCACGAACACCGCCGTACTGGTGTGCCCGACGGTCGCGAGCAGCGTGTACGCGACGATCCCGACGCCGAGGTACAACGCGTAGATCGGTTTGCGGCCGATCACGTCGGACGTCGACGACCAGCCGAAGCGCCCGCCCATGTTGAAGATCGACAGCAGGCCGACGAAGCCTGCCGCGGCCGCCACCGCGACACCGGACTTACCGTCGGCACCGCGGAAGAAGTCCTGGATCATCGGGCTGGCCTGTTCGAGGATGCCGATGCCCGCGGTCACGTTGCAGAACAGCACGATCCACAGCAACCAGAACTGCGGAGTCCGGATCGCGTTCGCGGCCGACACATTGGCGGTGGTGACGAGCGGCTTCTGCCGTACCGACGCCGAGTCGAAGCCCTCCGGACTCCAGCCGTCGGCCGGGACGCGGACGGTGAAGACCCCGAACATCATGATCACGAAGTAGCCGAGGCCCAGCGTGACGAACAGTCCGACGAGCGCACCGCCGCCGGCCACCGACGTACTGACATCCGGATCGTAGTTGGCGTCGTACAGCCCGAGCAGCTGGCGGGACAGCGGGCTGGCGACCAGCGCGCCGCCGCCGAAGCCCATGATCGCCAGGCCGGTCGCGAGGCCCGGGCGGTCCGGGAACCACTTGATCAGGGTCGAGACCGGCGAGATGTACCCGATCCCGAGGCCGATGCCGCCGATCACGCCGTACCCGAGGTAGACCAGCCACAGCTGACCGGTGCCGATGCCGAGCGCGCCGACTCCGAAGCCCGAGGCCCAGAAGCAGGCCGCGACGAACATCGCCTTGCGCGGTCCGTTGCGCTCCACCCAGGTACCGCCGACGGCTGCGGACAGGCCCAGCATCACGATCGCGATGCTGAACACCACACCGACCGCGGTCTGACTGCTGTCGAAGTGCTTCACCAGCGAGATCTTGTACACGCTGGTCGCGTAGGCCTGCCCGATGCAAAGGTGCACGGCGAGCGCGGCAGGCGGGATCAGCCAGCGGCTGTACCCCGGCGGTGCGACGGTGTGCTCGCGGTCGAGTATCGACAAGACTGCCATCACGGCTCCTTCTCGTCCCCCAGTTGGTTACCCCGCGCGTATCCTTGCTGACTGTATGCAATTCGTGAAGTGTTAAACCACTTTTCGGTTCCGATCGTGTCGGGACGGGACAGCCGAACCCGTCACCTGTGAAACTGGTGCCATGGCGATCTCGGCGAAGTTGTTGGGCGAGGACGAGTACGTCGTCGTCAGCACCCGGACGCACTGGAAGGCGCTCATCGGGCCGGTGCTCCTGCTCCTGGTGGTCGCCGGCGCGGGCGGGTTCCTGGCCGCGATCGTGCCGGCCGGCTCCTTCCAGACCCCCGGCCGGATCGCGATCCTCGCCGTCGGCGTGGTGATCCTCGCGCGGTTCGCGCTGAAGCCGTTCCTGGACTGGTTCTTCTCGACCTACACGATCACCAACCGGCGCCTCATCACCCGCCACGGCATCCTCACCCGCACCGGCCGCGACATCCCGCTGATGCGGATCAACGACGTCTCGTACGAGCACGGTCTGGTCGACCGGATTCTCGGCTGCGGGACACTCCACATCGAATCCGCCGGCGAACGCGGTCAGGTGGTGCTGCCCGACGTACCGCACGTCGAACACGTCCACCTGCAGATGTCGGACCTGCTCTTCGGCGGCCCCGAAGGCCGCCCCGGCGACGGCATCCTCGAGGACGAACAGCCCCCCGACCACATGCGCCGCCGCCCCCAGCCCGAAGAACGCCCCCGCGAGGACGGCACCATCTTCAACTCCAACGAAGACCGCTGACGCCACCGCGAGCCGCCGCCGCAACGCCCGCCGCCGCCCGCCGCCCGCCGCCCGCCGCCTTCTCGGCGCCGCCGGGCCCGCCGCCCGCCGCTCTCCGCCGCTCGCCGCCGCCCCGCCGCCCGCCGCCGCTCGCCGCCCCGCCGCCCATCTCCCGCCGCCGCCTTCCCGCCGCCGCCGGGCCGTGGTTTGGCGGGCACTTTGTGCACCAGATCCGTATTTCAGCGCGCTGGAAATACGGATCTGGTGCACAAAGTGGTGATGGTGACGCCCGAGGTGGTGGGGTTGGTGAGGAAGACCATGCGGACTGCCCTAGCAGTGGTCAGGCGGTGGCGCGGTCGTACTCGGTGCGGGCGGCGGCGACTTCCGGCATGTGGGTGTCGGCCCAGGTCTTGATGGCGGTGATCAAGGGCATCAGGGTGCGGCCGAGCGGCGTCAGTTCGTAGTCGACGCGGACCGGCACCGACGGCGTGACCGTACGGATCAGCAGCCCGTCGCGCTCCAGCGACCGGAGCGTTTGGGTGAGCATCTTCTGGCTGACGCCGGCGATGCGGCGGGACAGGTCGGAGTACCGCTGGGGGCCGTCCGCGAGGGCGGTGATGATCAGGGTCGCCCACTTGTCGCTGATGCGGTCGAGCAGCTGCCTCGCGGGGCAGGTCGCCAGGAACGCGTCGTACTCGCGCGCCGCTTCCTCGCGGCGCTGGGCTGCGGTGCGGGTTGGCATGACTCTCCTCGCCGTACGGTACGTACTCCGAAGTACGCACTTCCGAAAAGAGAGTAGCTCTCCGACAGTGGTGTGGGAACCACAAGCCGGACAGGAGAGGAAGCAATGCGCGCACTGGTGGCTCGCCGGCTCATCGGGCCGGACGGGATCGAGCTGATCGACACCGCCGTACCGGAGCCGGCCGCGGGGCAGGTACGGATCAAGGTGGCCGCTGCGGCGGTGAACCCGGTGGACCTCGCGATCAGCAGCGGGGCGCTGGTCGAGATCGGCCTGACCGCACAGCGGGAGCAGTACGGTCTCGGCTGGGACGTCGCCGGTACGGTCGATGCGGCAGGTCCCGGAACCTCGCTGGACGTCGGAACACCGGTCGTCGGTGTCGCGGACCTTCTGGCGCAGCCGCTCAAGACCCACGCGGAGTACGTCGTACTCGGCGCCGACACGATCACCCCCGCGCCGAAGGGCGTCGAGCTCGACCACGCAGCGACGTACGGCCTGAACGGGCTGACCGCGCTTCAGGCAGTCGACGCGATCCCCGGAGAGACGATCATGGTGACCGGAGCAGCCGGCGGCGTCGGCGGGTACGCCGTGGAGCTCGCCAAGCACCGCGGCAAGACCGTGATCGCCAGCGCGGCGACCGCTGACGAGGAGCTGGTACGGCGACTTGGCGCGGATCACTTCGTTGACCGGAACCAGGATGTCGCGGCAACCGTACGACGGATCGCACCGGCCGGCGTCGACGGTGTCATCGATGCCGCCGTCGTCGGGATCGGTGCGCAGGAGGCGGTACGCAACGGCGGCCACCACGTTCACGTGGTCGGCGGCCCACACCCACCCCACCTGCGCGGCATCACCGTGCACCAGATCTTCATCCACGTGAACCCGGCCGATCTCCAAGAGCTCACGGGCCTCGTGGAGCAAGGGGTCGTCTCCACCAGAGTCGCCGAGACCTACCCCCTCGACGAGGCAGTAAAAGCCTACAAACAAGTCGCCGAAGGAGGCCTCCGCGGCCGCGTGGTCCTCCTGCCATGACGGCGTTCGCAGGGCCGCGACCCAGGCTCCAAAGAGTAGTGGCCGACGGCAACGACCGAGGTCCGGCACAGGTATCTCGTGGAGATCCGGATGGCCACCCTCGACTACGTGCGGAACGTCGCGGCGCACCACGCCAGACTGTTCAATCGGAAGCTGGTCGTTGCGCCGAAGCGGCCCACCAGGGGAAGCATCCCGGTGCTTGATCATCTCAGCGACCATGACGGCGCAAAGGCACGGTTCGGTGTGTACAACGTCCTCGCGGTCATGGCGTATCTGATCGGGGTCATCGATCCGGCATGCACCTGGCCCCACCGTCTCGTCGACCCTGATGAACCGCTTCCCGTCGTCGGACCTGATCACCACGGACTCACTGGGAGCACCCGCCGAGTGGGACAAGCTTGCTCTGTGGAATTAGCAAGCGAGGCGCCCCGCTGCGGCGGGCGCGGCGATCAGAACACCTCCAGGCTGACGGGGGCTACTGGCCAGGTGAAGGCGGTGTTGGTGCGGGTGAGGGCTCCGGGGGTGTGTTCGGTGATGCGGCCGGTGGTGGTGAATTCGGTCAGGCGGCGTCCGCCCAGGTAGGTGGCGCCGAGGTCGGTGATGGAGAGGCCGAGGTCGGCGGCGGCATCGGTGCGCTCGCAGTGGACCGAGGTGTCGTCGGCGATCAGGCGGAAGCAGCCGTTGTTCGACTCGATCAGGTGGTCGGTGACTTCGAGGACGACGTCGTGCGGTACCGCGTACTTCCGCTGCTGCAGCGCCCGCGGTACGTCGGTGACGCGCAACCACAGCGATTCGCTGATGCGGCGGTCGAGGGCGGTCGGCGTACTGACGAGCTGCTGCACCGGCTCGTCGACGGCCGCGTGCCCGTAGCCGAGCTTCGCGCCCAGGTCCATTGTCAGCAGGTGCTGCCAGAGCGCCCGGTACGCCGTGACGTCGGGGGCGACGAGCTCTTCGACGAGGACCTCGTTCGCGGGGCCGGTCGGGAGCCAGTTCATCTTGCCGCGCCACAGGGCGTAGCCGAGGATCGTGCCGGACTCGTCGCGGTACCCCAGGATCTGCCGCTCGGTCCGCCCGGCGCGTTCGTCCGGCTTGTCCTGCAGGTGCTGCCGCCACTTGAGGTCGGACCGCCCGGAGATCCCGGGGCGCTGCTCCTGCAGGCGGCGCAGTAGGGCGGGGAGCTCTTTGAGTGCCTCGTCCGCGGACAGGACACCGAGCGCACCCGGCCGGATCCGGTCGGAAGGCGGGCCGACGCGGTGCAGGTCGACCTCGTACGCCGTGCCCAGGGCGGCCGCGCCGTACCCGAATCGGCCGTAGATCGCGGGCTCGCTGGCCCACAGCACGGCGATCGCCTCGGGGACTTCGCGCAGCTGCTGCCCGATCAGGGCCGACATCACGCCGCGCCGGCGGTGCGTCGCCCGGACGCCGACGCCGGTGACGTGGGCCGCGTCGACGACTGCGCCGGGCACGGACAGGTCGCGGGTCAGCGCCCTGGTCGTGCCGATGATCTCGCCGCCGTCGGTCGCCACCAACGCTCGGTCCGGCTCGAACATCTGCCGCCCGATGTCGTCGAGCGTCGCGTCGAACATCATCGCCTCGCCGAACAGCCGCGAGATCTGCTCGTGCTCGTCGGCCCGCGCGGTCCGCACCTCGAAGTCAGTCATCACCGCATCTTCACACGCGGCACCGACAGTCCGCCGGGTATCAATTGTGGAGCCGGCAGCGGGGTGGCTCCACGGCGTGCAGTGGGCGAGACTCAGCGAACGACCGGCAGATCCCCGGTCGACTCCCCGTCGAGCTCCACCTGCTCGGCAACAGCCGAGGCCTCCCGCGCAGGCGCATGCTCAACCTCGTCGAGCGCGATCTCCTCACGGAAGACAAACTTCCGGTACGACCAGAACCGGAACAACGTCCCCAGCCCCAGGCCGACGAAGTTCGCCGCGATGTTGTCGGACAGCCAGCTGTGCAGGTCGAGCACGTAGCGCGAGAACGCCAGGCAGCCGGCCGCGATCAGCAGGCCGATACCGTTCAGCACGAAGAACAGCACGTACTCACGGTGCAGGCCGGAACGCTCCCGGTGACGCCACGTCCAGTACCGGTTGCCGAGGTACGTCGCCACGGTCGCGACCGTGGTCGAGATCAGCTTCGCGGTCAGCGGCTTGTGGTGCAGCATGCCGATCCCCGAGTCGGCGAGCACCAGCGGGTTGTTGAACACCAGCCAGTTGTAGATCGGCAGGTCGACCACCAGACCGAGCAGGCCGACAATCCCGAACTTGGCCACTTCGTGCACCAGGTGCTGGAACTGGCGGTACAGCGTGGTGACGAGTTTCAACGGGTTTCGGAACCTTCTGTGATCACACCGCAACGGGAGGGCAGTTTCCCACGGTACCCGCCGACCGGTGCTTCACCGAAATCGCCCGCGCGCCGCGGTGGCCGCCGTACGACCGATGTTGTATGGACATTAGGCTCACGGCGTGAAGTTCGATCGTAAGGACCTCCCCGCCGGTACACCGGTGGTCGGCATGGTCGGTGGCGGGCAGCTCGCCCGGATGACCCAGGAGACCGCTGTCGCGCTCGGGATCCAGCTGCGCGTACTCGCCGAGGGCGAGACGGTGTCGGCGGCCCAGGCGGTCGCGGACGCGCCGGTCGGCGACTACCGGGACCCCGAGACGGTACGCCGGTTCGCGGCCGAGGCCGACGTACTGACGTTCGACCACGAGCACGTACCGACCGACCTGCTGCGGGCGCTCGAGGCGGAGGGGGTCGCGGTACGGCCCGGTCCGGATGCGCTGGTGCACGCGCAGGACAAGGCGGTGATGCGGGCCCGGCTGGACACCTTTGACGCACCGTCGCCGGCGCATCAGGTGGTGGAGAGAGCCGAGGATGTCGTGGACTTCGCGAAGCGCGTCGGCGGGTTCCCGATCATCCTGAAAACCACCCGCGGCGGGTACGACGGCAAGGGTGTGTGGTTCGTCGACGGGCCGGACGACCCGCAGGTCGCGACCGCGTTCGGTAGCGGCGTACCGATCCTCGCCGAGGAGAAGGTCGACTTCGTCCGCGAACTGTCCGCGATCGTGGCGCGCTCGCCGCACGGGCAGGCGGTGGCGTACCCGATCGTCGAGTCGGTGCAGCGCGACGGCATCTGCGTCGAGGTCACCGCGCCCGCACCCGGCCTGGCGCCGGAGCAGGCTGCGCGGGCGCAGCAGACCGCTCTGCGGATCGCCGGCGAACTCGGCGTGGTCGGCATCCTCGCGGTCGAGATGTTCGAGGCGCGGGACGGCCGGCTGCTGGTCAACGAGCTCGCGATGCGCCCGCACAACACCGGCCACTGGACGATCGACGGCGCGGTCACGTCGCAGTTCGAGAACCACCTGCGCGCTGTGCTCGACCTGCCGCTCGGTTCGCCGGCCGCGCGAGCGCCGTACACGGTCATGGTCAACGTCCTCGGCGGCGACGTCGACGACATGCATCGCGGCCTGCTGCACTGCATGGCCCGCGACCCCGGCCTGAAGGTGCACTTCTACGGCAAGTCCGTGAAGCCCGGACGCAAGGTCGGCCACGTGACGGCGTACGGCGACGACCTCGAGCAGACCCGCGAACGCGCGCGGCACGCCGCTGCGTACCTGACCGGCACCATCGACGAATAAGACGAGTAGAGGAAGCACATGTCCGTTGGAATCGTGATGGGGTCGGACTCCGACTGGCCGACGATGAAGGCCGCGGCGGAGGTCTGCGCCGAGTTCGACGTGCCCTTTGAGGCAGACGTCGTGTCGGCGCACCGGATGCCGACCGAGATGATCGACTACGGACGCTCGGCGCACGAGCGCGGGCTCAAGGTCCTGATCGCCGGGGCGGGCGGTGCCGCGCACCTGCCCGGGATGCTCGCGTCGGTGACTCCGCTGCCGGTGATCGGCGTACCGGTCCCGCTGAAGTACCTCGACGGGATGGACTCGCTACTGTCGATCGTGCAGATGCCGGCCGGCGTGCCGGTGGCGACGGTGTCGATCGGGAACGCTCGCAATGCGGGGTTGCTGGCGGTCCGGATCCTGGCCGCTTCCGACGAGGGGCTGCGGGGGCGGATGCTCGAGTTCCAGGAGTCGCTCGCGGAGCTGGCCCGCGGAAAGGGGAGCACGGTGCGTGACGGCGCGGAAGAATTGCGTAAAGGCTTGTAAAAGGCTCAGGTCTGGACTGGTTTCCACAGGGCGGGGGCGGGTAGTCGTGAGATCCCATTGGTTGTCGTCTAAGGTCGTCGATCGTGACTCCGCCCACTGACTCGGATACGCAGCGCATTCCGGTCCGCTACTGGATCTGGCTGTTCGGCGCCGCTGTGTCCCTCCTCGGCGATCTGACCATGTCGTTCGCCATCGGGTGGTCGGCCACCCGGCACGGCGGTAGCGTCGCCGGTCTGGTCCTGCTGCTCGCCGCCGCCCCACGGGCCACCCTGCTGCTGGTCGGAGGCGCGATCGGCGACCGGTACGGCGCACCGCGCGTGCTGCTGGCCAGTTGTACGGCGATGTTCGTGGTGACCGCCGCATTGGTCCCGGCGACCCTGGCCGTCGGTGAACCCGTGTGGCTGCTGGTGATCCTGGCGCTGGTGGTCGGAGTGATCGACGCGTTCTTCCTGCCGTCGTCGCGCTCGATGCCGCGGTTGCTGGTGCCCCCGGAGCAGGTACCGCGCGCGCTGGCGAGCTTCCAGGTGACCGGCGTGGTCTTCGCCGTCACCGGCACGGCGGTCGGCGGTGTCCTGGTGAGCTGGGCCGGACTGACCGCCGCGGGCGGTTTCGATGCTCTGACCTTTGGCGTGATGATCGTCGTCCTGCTCCTGCTGCGGAAGACGATCGCGCCTCCCGGCCGGATGCCGGCCGGCATGCTGCGCTCGATCGGCGCCGGGATCCGGGTCGCCTTCGGTCGCCCGCTGACCCGCGCGCTGCTGATCACGATGACGGTCGCGGCGGGTCTGCTGATGCCGCTCGACGCGCTGCTGTTCCCGCTGCTCGCCCGCGACCACGGCTGGAACGCCGCGACCGCCGGTCTGCTGGTGGCCAGCCGCAGCCTGGGCGTCGGCGTGATCGCGCTCCGGATCCTGATGCGCGGCGCGTTCCCGCGACCGGGCATCTTCGCCGCGATCGGGCTGCTGGTTGCCGCAGTCGGCCTGCTCGGCCTGTCCGTCCTCGACCCGCTGCCGCTCACCTTCGCGGCCGGCGTACTGAGCGGAATCGGCGTCGGTACGTTCACCGGTCACGTGCTGCCGCTGCTGATGAACTCGGTCGAGCGTGAGTTCCAGTCCCGGCTGCAGTCCATCGTCGTGCTCGCGCAGAGCCTCGCGCTGATGGTCGCGAACCCGCTGCTCGGCGGCCTGGCCGACGTCTCCGGCATCGGTATCACCGGCGTCTGCCTGGGAATCTCCTGCGCGGCCGCGATCACCGGGTGCGTCGTCCTGACGCGCCCGGTGCTGCGCGCCGCGACCGTCGCCTGAGGGAGCCTTACGGCTTGCCGGGGGCGCGGTAGGTCCACCCGGCGGCGCGCCAGGCGGCGGCGTCGAGGTTGAGCCGGGCGTCGACGACCACCGGGGTGGCCACGACCTGGCGCAGCGCGACCGGGTCGAGCTGCCGGAACTCGGGCCACTCGGTCAGGTGCAGGACTGCGTGCGCCTCGCGACAGGCCTCGATCGCGCTCTGGGCGTACCGCAGCGTCGGCCGGACCTTGCGGGCGTTCTCCATCGCCTCGGGGTCGTAGACCGTGACATTGGCGCCGTGCAGCTGGATCCGGCCCGCCACGTCCAGGGCGGGCGAGTCGCGGACGTCGTCCGTGCCGGCCTTGAACGCGGCACCGAGCACCGTGACGTTCTTGCCGACCCATTCGCCGCCGAGCGCATCGTGGGTGACGTCCACGATCCGCGCGCGCCGGTGCAGGTTGATGTCGTCGACCTCGCGCAGCAGTGTGATGACCTCTTCGACACCGAGCTCACCCGCGCGGTGCATGAACGCGCGCAGATCCTTCGGCAGGCAACCCCCGCCGTACCCGGGGCCGGCGTTCAGCATGCCGCGGCCGATCCGCTTGTCGTACCCGAGCGCGTCGGCCAGCTGGGTGACGTCGGCGCCGGTCGCGTCGGCCATCTCGGCGAGCGCGTTGATGAACGAGATCTTCGTGGCCAGGAACGCGTTCGCCCCGCCCTTGACCAGCTCGGCGGTCGGCAGGTTGCAGACGACCACCGGCGAACCTTCGGCGATCGGTGTCGCGAACACCTCACGCAGTCGCTTTTCGGCCGCTTCGGACTGGACGCCGAACACCAGGCGGTCCGGGTGCAGCGTGTCCTCCACGCCGTGCGCCTCCCGAAGGAACTCCGGCTGCCACGCGACCTCCACCGCCGTACCGGCCGGGGACTCCGCGTGGAAACGCTGCTCCAGGACCTTCGACGTACCGACCGGGACCGTGGAACGGCCGACCACGAGCGTCGGCTTGGTCAGCAGCGGCGCGAGCATGTCGACGACCGAGTGCAGCTGCGACAGGTCAGCCGCTTCGCTGCCCTCGAGCTGCGGGGTGCCGGCGCAGATGAAGTGCACATCCGCCCAGTCCGCGATCTCGCGGTAGTCGCTGGTGAACCGCAGCCGGCCGGAATCCACGTGCTTCTTGAGCAGCGGGTCGAGCCCGGGTTCGTACAGCGGCGCCTTGCCGTCGTTCAGCAGCTTCAGGCGGTGCTCGTCGATCTCGACCCCGATCACGTCGAAACCGAACTCGGCCATCCCGGCGGAGGTGTTGCAGCCGAGGTAGCCGGTACCGATCACGGCGATCCGGAGCGGACGGGGCGTCGCTTCACTCATGCCCGGGACTTTACCCATCGTGCCACCCATCACGGTTACGGCCCGGCGGCCGCCGCCGGTCAGGCCCGTGGTCAGGCGTGATCATGAGGTGCGGTCGGCCGGTGCGGACTTGGTCACTTTCGGGGTACGACGTCCTGCCGGCGCGCGTTGTTCGTCGTACTGTGTGACCCGTGAGTAACTCATTCGAGCTGTACGCGCTGTCCGAGGAGCACCAGGCGATCCGCGCGGCCGTCCGCGACGTCTGCGACGCCAAGGTCGCCCCGCACGCCGGGGACGTGGACGAGCTGGCCGAGTTCCCGAAGGCGTCGTACGACGCCCTGAAGGCGTCCGACTTCCACGCGCCGCACATCCCCGAGCAGTACGGCGGCGCGGGCGCCGACGCGCTCGCGACGGTGATCGTGATCGAGGAGGTCGCCCGCGCGTGCGCCTCGACCTCGCTGATCCCGGCCGTGAACAAGCTCGGCTCGCTCCCGCTGCTGCTGTCCGCCTCGGACGAGGTCAAGCAGCGGTACCTGCCGCCGGTCGCGGCCGGCGACTCGATGTTCTCGTACTGCCTGTCCGAGCCCGAGGCCGGCTCGGACGCCGCCGCGATGAAGACCCGCGCGGTGCTCGACGGCGATCACTATGTGCTGAACGGCGTCAAGCGGTGGATCACCAACGCCGGCGTCTCGGACTACTACACCGTGTTCGCGGTCACCGACCCGTCGGCGCGGTCGAAGGGGATCAGCGCGTTCGTGGTCGAGAAGTCCGACGAGGGGGTGTCCTTCGGTGCGCCGGAGAAGAAGCTCGGCATCAAGGGGTCGCCGACCCGCGAGGTGTACTTCGACAACGTCCGGATTCCTGCTGATCGCCTGATCGGCGAGCCGGGGACCGGCTTCGCGACCGCGATGCGCACGCTCGACCACACCCGCGTCACGATCGCCGCGCAGGCGCTCGGGATCGCGCAGGGCGCCCTCGACTACGCGCTCGGTTACGTGCAGGAGCGCAAGCAGTTCGGCAAGGCGATCGCGGAGTTCCAGGGCCTGCAGTTCATGCTCGCGGACATGGGCATGAAGATCGAGGCCGCCCGCCAGCTGACGTACGCCGCCGCGGCCCGGTCGGAGCGCAACGACAGCGACCTCACCTACTTCGGCGCGGCCGCCAAGTGTTTCGCTTCCGACGTGGCGATGGCTGTGACGACCGATGCTGTACAGCTGCTCGGCGGATACGGGTACACCCACGACTATCCGGTCGAGCGGATGATGCGCGACGCCAAGATCACCCAAATCTACGAAGGCACCAACCAGGTCCAACGCATCGTCATGGCCCGCCAACTCCTCAAGGGCATCAACTAACCCGGCCCCGCCTGGGCGGGCTAGCGCCGCGCTCGACTGGGGAGTGCAGCACACCTGAAGTGATCAGTAGAACTCCCCGATTCACCACAGTCAGGGCTGGCGCGGCCAACTTCTGCAGGGATCAGCCGGCGACGTTTTCCTGCGCGATCAAGCGGGGTCAGGCGTTCCGGTAGTAGGCCGGCCCCGAGAGGTCCTCGCGCCACGTCGGGCCGGTGGGTTTCCATCCGACGAGGTCGTGGGTGAGGTGGGCCGAGGCCGGTCCGTCGACGGACCAGAAACCGCCGAGGAACCCTAGATAACGGCCGATCTCGTCTTCCCCGACGGAGATCGCCGGGACTCCGAGTCCGGCCGCGATCGCCTCGGCGACCTGACGGAGCTCCACGCCTTCCTCGGCGATCGCGTGCAGCACGGACCCGGCCGGTGCGGACTCCGCGGCGAGGCGGAACAGCACGGCGGCGTCATCCCGGTGAACGGCGGGCCATCGGTTCGTCCCGTCACCGACGTACGCCGAGGCGCCGGCCGCGCGCGCCGCGCCGACTGCTGCGGCCGTGAATCCGTTGTCGCCCGCGCCGTGCGTGGCGGGTGGCAGCCGGACGATACTGGCCCGGATCCCCTGCTCAGCGAGCGAGAGCACGTGACGAGCAGTCGCGGATCGATCGCCGCCGCCGCTCACCGGCCCGGCCGCCTCCACCTCCGCCAGCCCGTCCTCCTCGGTGGCGACGACGCCGGGATCAACCCCGACCACACCCAGCACACCCGACGCGACCACCAATGCCTTTCCGGTCCCGGCCAGCCGCTCCGCGAACGCGTCCACGACCGCCCGGTCGTCCTGCGCGGCCCGCTCGTACTGCCCTGCGAATGCGATCTCGTGCTTGAACCCCAGGTGTACGACGGTATCCGCCGTGCCGGCCGCATCGCCCAGGACGTCGAGGTCGTCGAGGCTGCCACGGACGACGGTAGCTCCGGCCGCGTGCACCGCGGCCGCCGAACGCTCCGACCGCGCCAGCGCGGTCACTTGGTGGCCATGGGCAACCAAGTCCGGGATCAGCGCGGAACCGACCCAACCCGATCCACCGGTGACGAAGACCTGCATGTTTCCTCCAGAACGGTTCCGTCGACGACTCCGATCATTATGTGTACGATCGTTCAAGAAATGCAAATGGGAGAGTGATCCCATGGCAGGCAGGCCCATCAACCAGCAGCGCCGCGACGAACTCCTGGACGCGGTCGTCGGCTACGCCGTCGAGCACAGCTTCGCCGAGCTCACCTGGAGACCGTTGGCGACGGCGCTCGGCGTCACGCCGACGACGCTGGTGCATCGGTTCGGCAGCAAGGAGCAGATGATCGAGGCCGTGCAGACGCGGCTGCGGGAACGCATCCTGACCGAGACCGCGCCTCCGGCCGACGAGGAGCTGGACCTTCCGGCCTACGTACGGCGGGTGTGGGATCGCGTCGCCGACCCGGTGCGCGCGGGTGAGTTCCGGCTGTTCTTCGCCGTGTACGGGCAGGCCCTGCAGGCTCCCGAATCCTTCGACGATTTTCTCAGCCACGTGATCGCAGACCCGGTGCGGGCCTTCGCAGCAGTCCGTGGCCGTCAGTCGGTGCAACAGGCGACCTGCCAGGCGACGCTCGTGATCGCTGTCCTGCGAGGGCTGTTGCTCGATCTACTCACCACCGACGACCGCGACCGGGTGACCGGCGCCCTGGAAGCCTTCGTGGCCGGCCTCGAGGACGGCGGTCCCGGACTTCAGGCGTAGAGCAGGCTCTACCCCAGCGGCCACAACTGTGGCTGGATCGCCGGGTCGGTGTAGTCCGGGTCGGGGTTGTGCCGGACCAGCGTGTCGTTCGGATGCCCGGGACCGGGACGCCAGCGGTTGTCCAGCGGCTGCAGGTGAATGGCGATCGATCGCCGGGGTGACGAGCTGAAGTTACCTGCGCTGCCGTGCACGGTCCGGCAGTGGTGGAAGCTGACCTGACCGCGCTTCATCCGCGGTACGACGGGTGTCGGGTCGTACCCCTGCGCCGCGATCGACGCCTCGAGACCTGCGGTGTCCTGCGAGAAGAAGTCCAGCCCGGTCACGGACCATCGATGACTGCCCGGCAGGAAGCCCACCGCGCCGTTCTCCTCGTCGACGTCGTGGAATCCCACCCATGCCGTGAGCATGTCGTCCGACGTGCACGACTGCCAGTACTGCCGATCCGTGTGCCATCCGACCCGCGCCGTCCCGCCCGGCGGCTTGTACAGCAGTTGGTCGTGCCACAACCGGATCCCGTCCGCGCCGGACAACGCGGCGGCCGCTTCCGCGATCGCCGGATACCGCACCAGCGCGGCCAGTTCGTCCACCCGGAGTGACGCATAGTCGTTCTTCCGCAGGACGTCGCCGTCCTCGGGCTGCCAGCCGCGCGTCGCCGGTACGTCGGGGAACGAGTGATCGTGGTCGCCGGCGTAGAACCGTTTCATCCCGCGCTCGGCCGCATCGAGGATCTCCGGCGGCACGATCACCGGTGAGATCCAGTATCCGTTCGCGCGGAAGAAGGCAATGTCGTCAGGCGTCATGCCGATCAACCTAGGAAGCGGCCGCGCCGGACGCGTTGCCGATGTTCAGGCAAATGGACACAATCTTCAGGTGCCCCTGCATCGGCCGAGTGGTTTGCGCGCGGGATTCCATGCCGACGGCTTCGCGCCGGACAGCGGCCTGCTGCACGCGGGCGAGCAGTGGGTGCCGGAGCAGTTCCTGATCGAGCCGCACGAGCACCCGGTCTGGGAGATCTATCTGCAGCAGCACGGCGTCACGCATTGGATGGCCGGTGGCGAGAGCTACGCGTTGCATCCCGGGCACCTGTTCGCCGTACCGCCCGGAGTCCGGCATCACCTCGCGAGCCGGTCCGGCAATCACCACTTCTACTTCGCCGCGATCGACCTCGACGTGGTCGCGAAGCGCCAGCCGGACCTGAGGATGCCGCGGGCCGTCCTGCACCGGGAGGCGGGCGAGCTCGCGTATGCCTTCGGGCAACTGGTTCGGGAGCTGACCACGCGGTACGAGTACGCCGAGACGGGTCTAGTACTCGCCGTGGACCATCTCGTCCTCGCAGTGTCCCGGTCGCTCGCGCCGACCGCCGTACCGCAGCTCGCGATGCATCCCGCCGTACGGACGGTGCGGCGACTGCTGGACCAGGAGTTCGACCGGCGCTGGACGTTGAAGGAGCTGGCGGAGCGCGTCGCGCTCGCTCCGGCGTATCTGGCCGAGCTGTTCGCCGCCGAGCTCGGCCGGCCGCCGCACCGCTATCTGAACGAGCGCCGGATCGACCGTGCCCGCCAGCTCCTCGAGACCAGCGACATGACGATCACCGCGCTGGCCCTGAGCCTCGGCTTCAGCTCCAGCCAGCATTTCGCCCGGGTGTTTCGCCAGTACACCGGCCGTACGCCGACCTCGGTCAGATCGTCACGATCGCGGTGAGATCGTCCACGAACAGGACGCCGTTCATGCTGCAGCCACCTCGTCCTGGTCGAGTACGCCGTCGGCCGCCGCGCGCCAGAGCCCTTCTGTACAAGGGATTCTGCGCAGCACATCGCGTCGTCGAACGTCGTCGTACATCAAGTCGGACAGCATCGCTACGGCGCGCTCCGCCTCGTCGGGCGGCAATGCGTCGAGGAAGCGCACCTCGAGGTACGTCCCGCGCGGCCGCACTGGTGGGAAGAGCGTGGTCAGATGCCCGGCGGGTCCGTCGACGAACACCGTGGCGCCGGCCGCGAATGCGGCGTACGCCTCGATCGGGTCGTCGCCGCGCAGCAGTCTGGCGTCGAACGCGGTCCGCGCCGGATCGACCTCGAGCCAGGTGGCGAGCCGTTCGCTGTGGTTGAACCGCGCGGCGACGAACGGCGCGGCCAGGTTGAGGACCCGCCACTGCTCGAGGCCCGCGCGTCCCGGCCACCAGTCGAGGCAGATCTGCGTCGACGCCGTCCGGCGCATCATCCGCCGCCCGGCCGGGCCGATGCGGTCGAAGTGCCGTTGCATCGCCAGGTAGCGCGGCGACGTCAACTGCAGCGGTACGTCGAGCCGCGGGTCGACCGGGATCGCCCGCAATGTCATGCCGGTCAGCCGTCGCCGCAGATCGGCGGTCAGTACGGCGAGGTCGCGCAGCGGATCGCGCGCCGGCGGGAGACTCAGCTCGAGTTGCCCGCCCGGCTCGAAGCTCAGGTACGGCATGGCAGGCGAGGCCGCGGCGGCACGTCGTACCTCGCCGATCGGTACCACCGCACCGTCGGACGCGCCGACGACGTACTCCTGCTCGACAGCAACCCGCACCGACCGCCGCCGAGCGCGGCTGAACAGCGCGGTCACCGCCGGGCGGAGCTCCCAGGTCTCCATGACCCCTCCAGAAAATGTAAGGTTTCCTGTCGAGATATTGGAAGGTATCCTTACGGCATGTCAAGACCTCAGCCACCGCGTCCTGATCGCAAGCCGCTGATCGTGCTGGTCGAGCGCGCCAATCGCGCGCTGCAGACCGATATGGTCCGGCGTGCCCACGCGGACGGCCACAGTGAAGTGAAGGTGGCCCACAACTCGGTCTTCGGCACGCTGCACCGCGGTGGTGCGCGGGCCGCCGATATGGCGGCGCGGGCCGGGATCACCCGGCAGTCGATGGGGGAGGTGATCCGCGAGATGGTCGCCCTGGATCTGCTCGAGATGAAGCCCGATCCCGAGGATCGACGGGCGAAGCTCGTCGACTACACCGATCACGGGCTGGATGTCGCCGGGGACGGCTTCCGGTACCTGATCGAGCTCGAACGCCGGTTCGCGGCGGAGTTCGGGGAGCAGGAGTACGACATCGCCAGGGACGTGCTGGCGCGGCTCGTCGACCTCCTGGACAAGATCGCCGCCGAGGAAGGTCAGGCCTCGTCTTCGGCGGGCGGCAACGTCGGGTAGTCGACCATCGGGTACAGGCCGACGGCGAACCCGTACGTCGTGTCGCCGGCCCGGGGGAGCTGGTCGAAGCGGTGGATCAACGCGTCCACCTGCTGCCAGAACTCGGCCGCACGCTCCTCGGGGATCCGCGCGTGCCGGATGAACGAGCGCATCCGCCCCGCGTCGTACGCCGGTTTCGACTCCTCGGCCGCGACCTCGAAATCGTTGAAGTCGTGCGGGAGCTGCCCGTCCTTGCCCTGCCGGCCGAGGCCGACGAAGAACATCCGCGCCGCGCGGCCGTAGAAGCGCTCCTCGATCGCCCGCACCTTGCGGGTCCGCACCACCTGCAGGATGCCCGCGTCGGAGAGCACCTTCACATGGTGCGCGACCGTACTCTTCGGTCGGCCGACCGCGGTCGCGAGCTCGCTCACCGTCGCCGCGCGCTCGTGCAGCAGTTGCAGGATCGTCGTCCGGAGCGGGTCGCTGATCGCCCGCACCTGCTCCGCGGTGGTCAGTTCGAGGGTGTCGGCAAGCTCGTAGTCCGGCACCGGCCTGTTGATCGACATGGTTCGAATAGACTAGCATCGACGATTGTTCGAATTATTTGGATCATTGGAGTAGATGATGGCCGAGGTCGTGCTGTACCACCATGCGCAGGGTCTGACCGACGGGGTGCAGGCGTTCGCCGACGCGCTCCGGGCGGCAGGTCACACCGTGCACACACCTGATCTGTACGAGGGCAACACCTACGAGACCCTCGACGAGGGGATGGGCTACGCACGCTCGACGGGCTTCGACACCATCCTCGAGCGCGGGGTCGCGGCGGCGCAGGCTCTGCCGGAGCAGGTCGTGTACGCCGGGTTCTCGCTCGGGGTGATGCCCGCGCAGAAGCTGACGCAGACCCGTCCGGGCGCAGTCGGCGCACTGCTGTACGACGCATGCGTCCCGGTCGAGGAGTTCGGCAGCTGGCCGGACGGCGTCCCCGTTCAGGTGCACGGCATGGACGAGGACCCGTACTTCAGCGAGGAAGGCGGCGACATCGACGCCGCCCGCGCACTCGTCGCCGAGGCCGGCGCCGAGCTCTACCTCTACCCCGGCAAACAGCACCTGTTCGCCGACTCATCCCTCCCCGGCCACGACGAGGCCGCCACCAAACTCCTCCTGGACCGCACCCTCGCCTTCCTCGCGCAGCGGTAATTCCAGGTTCCAACGCCAGGGGCTACCCGGCCCTGGTGACCGATCTGTGAGCACCTGCTGGCCGCCGTCGAGACGCGTGTACGACGCGGCGGCTGGTCGTGAGCCCGGCTGACCGAGTGGGCGCGCGCGTTGGACGCCCGCGCGCGTCCCCGCACGGTGGGTTCACCCACCCCGGCCAGACGAGTGTCGACAACCTGATACCGCAAGGCCGACTCCACC
>NZ_JBEZFT010000119.1:0-18387 GCF_040649595.1 Kribbella sp. NPDC048915
AGTGAGCCGAGCACGATCAGCACCAGCACACTGCTCACGGTGATCAGCGTGCTGTTCAGCAAGGCTGTGCTCGTCACAGTGCCCGTGGCAGTGCTCGTGGCTGTGCTCGTCACAGTGCCCGTGGCAGTGCTCGTGGCTGTGCCCGTCACACTGCCCGTCACAGTGCTCGTGAGGGTGGGCGCGGAGTGGGACGGGGCGGGGGCGGCGTGGGGCAGGGCTGGGGCGGCGTGGGCCGTGGGGCCGAGGGCGGCGGTGGTCGCCAGGGCTGCGGCGGCGATGAGGGTTCTCATGGTCGGAGGCTGCCCGCGGGACCGGGCGGCGGTACATCCCAACTGTGAATAACGGATGGACTATGACCCCTCGTACCTCTACAGTCGGCAGCGGCGAGGAACCCATGAGTGGAGGGAGCGACCGATGAACACCATGACCTGTTTCCCGGCGCGCCCGGACCGCTCACACGGCTCGCACTGAGCGGAGCGGCGCGCCTCCTGCTGGAGGATTTGTGACCATCCGCACCACCGTCGAGGCCGACCTCGACACCATTCACGCTCTGATCGAGCAGCAGTCCGTCAACACCGTCACCCTGGAGCGGTACACCGAGTACGTTGCCAAGGGCTATTACAAGCACGCCTGGACCTGGGCGTACGAGGAGAACGGCGCGATTCAGGCGCTGGTGATCTGGTGGGGCTTCCCCGGTGGGGAGCACCCGTTCAGCATCGACGGCCTGTACTACGCCGGTGACGGCGACCCGGTCCCGGTGTGGACCGAGCTGCTCAAGTACGCCGTCGCCGATCGCCCGGCCGATGCCGAGCCACCGGAGTACCACTTCTTCCTGGAACCCGACTGGCAGGACCGGCCCGAGGTCGTCGCGGACCTGGACACGCGGACCCGGGCGGCCGCCGCGATCGGGATGACCGCGGTCACCGACCGGCTGCGGTACGAGTGGAAACCGGCGTACGGACTGCCGGAGCGTTCCACGCGGCTCACGTTCGAGCCGGCCGACGACGAGGCGTTCGTGGACGTGTTCATGCGCGTCAGCGAGGCCAGCCTGGACGCCGCCACGGCCCGCGAGATCAAGCGGCTCGGCGTCGAACAAGCAGCCCGCGAGGAGCTGGCGACGTACAAGGCGATGCCGGGGGATCGCGAGTGGTGGCGGCTGGCGTACGACGCCGACCGTGAACTGGTCGGTTTCGCGATCCCGTCGGCGAACCCCGGCGGTCCGGTCGTCGGGTACCTCGGCGTGGTCCCGGAGCACCGCGGGAAGAGGCTGAGCGACGACCTGCTGGCCGAGATCACGCACCTGCTGGCGGAGACCGGCGCCGAGCAGATTCGGGCCGACACCGACTTCGGCAACGTCCCGATGGCGCAGAGCTTCGATCGCCTCGGCTACCGCGTCTTCGCGGTCCGCCGCGTGCTGTCCTTCCCAGAAAACTGAACCGGACAGCTGGACCGGACAGCTTGACCGGTCAGCTGAACCAGAAGGCTGTACCGGCAGGCTGAACACACAGGGGCCGGACCGCCACCACGGTCCGGCCCCAAAGCCGCAGAACAATCAGGCCTGTCCGGCCAGCTCCTCCGGCGTCGCCTTGCGCACCACGAGACGTGTCCAGGCCCCGACGTAGATTCGGTCGTCCGGCTTCAGCTCCTGCCGCTGCCCCGGGATAATGGGTGTCTCCGGCAGCGGCCCGGCCGCGGACGCGACGTACGTTCCGTTCGAAGACTGCAGGTCCTCGACCCACCAGCGCTGGCCGTCGGTGGTCAGCTGGGCCTGCCGGCGACTGACGCCGGTGTCGTCGCCGCAGTCGATCTCCGGCGAGATGCCGCGGCTACGGGACGGCCGGCCGATCAGCAGGCTCTTCTCGGTCAGCGGGATGACGGCCGGCAGCCCCGGTGACGGGCACGGCTCGTCACTTTGCTGTACGGCGTGCCAGTCCGGGTCGACCCACCGCTCGACGACCCATTCGGCGGTCGCGGCGGGTGCCGGGGGGCTCGCCGGCGTGGACCCCAGGTCGAGCGGCGACGCGGGCCGCGGCATCGTGCCGGTGGTGAAGTCGTACCCGCAGCTCTCGCAGAACAGCGCGTCGGCCGCGGCCGGCTCCGAACAGTTCGGGCAGGTCTGCCCCGCCGATGCCGATGCCGATGCCGATGCTGGTCCCGACGCCGGAGCCGATCCCGATCCCGATCCCGATCCCGATCCCGGTGCCGGGTTGGCCCCCGGTCCAGGTGCGGGGACGGCCGGGGACGGCGTCGCGGTGGCTGCCGGGGTGCCGGCGGCACCGATCGGCAGACCGCAGACGTCGCAGTAGTCGGTGGAGGTGGAGGGGTGTCCGCTCGGACAGTTCACGGTCATTTCCGCACCCGGGTGGTCTTGGTGGAGGCTGTGTCGAGCGCCATCTCGTCGGCCTTCTCGACCGTGCGCTTGAGCCGCACCGTACCCGTTTCCTGGTCGTCGATGTCGACAACCTTGCGCAGCCGCGTGGTCGCTTCCTCGTTCCCGGTCGCCGCGGCGAGCTGCACGGCGCGCCCGAGCTTGGTGGTCGCGGTCGCGGTGTCACCGGCGGCCTTGGCGGCCAGGCCCTCCTGGATCGCCTGCGCCAGCTCGGTCTGGCCGGTGTAGTGCGCGACCTCTGGGCTGATCCGGGTGGTGAGCGCCTCGTCGGCGGACCACAGCGCCTTCACCAGGCCCTGCGCGACGGTCTGGTCGTTGATCACCAGCTGGACCCGCGCGGCCAGCTGCTCCTGGCCGACCGCCTTCGCGGCCAGCCGGATCGCCACATGGTAGTCACGGGACTCGTCGCCCCACGACCCGGTCGGGTACGCCCCGGTCAGCGGGTTGATCGCGGTCCGGCGCGAGGTCAGGTCCTCGACCGTCGGCGCGACCTGCCGGACGAACAGCACCTCGGCACCCTGCGGCGCCCAGACGCGCAGGTCGGCCTGGGCGACACCGCGGCTCATCGCGTTCTGGATCAGCTTGGAGAACTCGGCGGCCAGCTGGTCCGGCGCCGGGATGATGTCGACGGTGCCGAGCAGCGCCTGCGCGATCCGCCGTACCTCGTCGACCTGCCAGGCCACGCCGACGCCGCGGGTGTCGCACTGGAACTGGCCGGTGACCGACTCGATCGCCTGGGTCAGCGCCTCCGGGGTCTCGTGCTGGTTCTCGCCGTCGGTGAGCAGGATCGCGTGCTTCTGCGTCAGCGACGGCACGGTCGCGAAGACCCGCCCGGCCAGCCGCAGCCAGGTGCCCATCGCGGTGCCGCCGTCGGCGTAGAACCGGGACACGGCGTCCTTGGCGGCCTGCCGGGTGTACGGGTCCATCCGGACCATCACCGGTTCCGCGGACGGCGGGAACGCCAGCTGCGCGCGGTCGTTGCCGGAGATCACCGCGAACCAGACCCCGTCGAGGATCTGGTCGAGCGCGGTCTGCGCGGCGTACGCGGCGGCCTGGACGCCCTCGCGGCCCATCGAGCCGGAGGTGTCGACGATGATGATCTCGCCCGCGTCGCCGCTGCCGGACTGTCCCGCGGCGCCGGCCCCGGTGCAGTTCACCGTGACGATGGCGTGCACGTCGGTCCCGCCGTCGGGCAGGAACTCGTTCTGGTAGACGGTGGCGGTGAAGTCGGCCATCTCGGTCCTCTCCTTGGGTCCGGTCAGATCCGCGCGAGCGCGACGGTGATGTTGTCCTGGCCGCCCTGGGCGTTGGCCCAGTCGACCAGGGCGGACGCGGTGGCCTTCGGCTCGCCCCCGTGGTCCGCAGCTGTCTGACGTACGAGGTCGGCGAGCGGTGCCGCCTCGGAGCAGTAGTTCCACAGGCCGTCCGAGCAGACCAGCAGCCAGCCCGGCCCGCTCACCTGCAGGGTCGTGATGCGCGGGGTGTGGTCCGGCGCGTCCTTGCCGAGCCAGCGGGTGATCGCGTGCGCGTGCGGTCCGGACTCGGCCTCCTGCCGGGAGATCCCGGTGGCGATCAGCTCGGCCGCCCAGGAGTCGTCGACGGTCAGCGCGACCGGCTCCGCGTCGTCCGGGAACCAGTACGCGCGGCTGTCGCCGACATTGCCCGCGACCAGCAGCCCGTTCTCCAGTACGGCGGTCACGAAGGTGCAGGACGCCGGGTTCGGGCTGTCGGGGCTGGTGTTGTCGAGTACGGCGTCGTTCGCCGCGTCGGCCGCCGCCTTGATCCGCGCCGCGATCGCACCGGCCCGTGACGACTCGGTACCGAGGCCCTGCGCGTGGCCGGCCTGCAGTACGTCCCGGGCCGCCCGCGCGGCCGCCAGCGAGGCAACGTCGGAGTCGAGCGAGGAGCTGACGCCGTCGCAGACCACCAGCAGCGCGCGGCTGCCCGTTTCGGCGTCCGCGGCCAGCGCCATCGCGTCCTCGTTGCGGCTGTGCCGGATGCCGCGGTCGCAGACTCCGGCCACCCAGTCTGCGGGCTGCTCCTCGAAGTGGTCCCGCGGCTTCGCGGCCTTGGTCCCACAGGTCTCGCAGTACCCGTCCGCGCCCACGGTGCCGCCACAGGACCTGCACGGGCCGGCGGGCGCCGCGTCGGGCGCGGACGCCGTACCGATCTCCACCGTCGGCTCGGTGTCGGTGTCCAGCGCCGCCGACGGGGCTGCCGCACCAGGCTTCAGCTCGGTGCCGCAGGCCTCGCAGTACAGGTCGGCCTCGGCCACCGGACCGCCGCAGTTGGGGCAGGCCGTGTCGGTCGAACTCGTCATCGCAACGTCCATCCTCGTACCTCGTTCGCCCGGTCGACCAGGACGATCCGTTCCGTCCGGGTCGGGGCCTGGTCAGCCAGGAACCGGTACGTTTCCTCGAGCCCTGCCCGTAGGGAGGACTCGGTCGCCGCCCGGCCGTCGATCCGGACCGCTTCCTGCGGACCGGCCTGCTGAACCTCCGTCAGTGCGCTCCGGTACACGTCGGCGGCCAGGTTGGCCCGGTCGACCGGGTCGATGGTCAGCGTGGCGATGCTGTCCATCGCCTGGGCGAGCGCGGGAAGGCCACGGCCTGATCCTGCCAGCAACCCGGCTCGCTGGCGACGAGCCCGCACGTACGCGCCGCTGGTCCGGGGCACCAGGTCCAGCGCCGCGAGCGCGCCGTCCAGGTCGTTGCGCCGGGTCCGGATGTTCGCCAGCCCGAACGCCGACGGCGCGATGTAGTTGGCGTCGGTGCGCGCACAGGTCAGGTAGAGGCCTTCGGCAACATCGAACTCGCCGCTCTGCTCACAGGCGATCGCCAGGGCCAGTTTCGGCGCCAGCTCACCCGGCACCTGGCCGTAAACGGCGTTGAACGCGGACTGCGCACCGACGAAGTCACCCCGGGCCAGCGCGACCAGACCGGCCATCCAGACCGCCCGCCACTCCCACGGGTCCTGGCTGAGCAGGTCGGACACCGCCGTGTCGACCATGTCGTAGCGCTCGGGCCCGATCTCCAGCGCGGCCGCAGCGACCTCCAGCAGCGTCTGCGGCGACTGCTCCGGCGCGTCGACCAGCAGCTCCAGCCGCTTGGCCGGGTCCGGCACGCTGACTGTCTTGAGCCAGCCGGCCATCTTGTCGCCGTCGTCCGGCGCCAGCGCGGGCAGCTGCTTCCACGGGTGGGCGGTGTCGTTGACACCACTCGGCGCACCGAACAGCAGCGACGACGCCGAGTGCTGCGCGGCCTGCACACCCTGCTTGTCGGCCACCACCTCACGCAGTACGCCGAGCAGCTGCACGCGGAACTCGTCCGCGGACTGGAAACGGTCCGCCGGGTCCTTCGCGCACGCTTTGGCCAGCAGGCGGTACACCGAGTCGTACTTCTGGAACAGCGGCACTTCGCTCACCGGCGGCAGCGAGTCGACGTACCGGCTCTGGTAGCCGCGGAACTCCATCGCGAGCACGCACAGCGTCCGGCCGAGCGTGTAGATGTCGGAGGCCACCGACGGGCCGACCTCCGCCACCTCGGGCGCCTGGAAGCCGACCGTGCCGTAGATCGCCGAGTCCAGGTCGTCGATCCGCCGGACACCGCCGAGGTCGATCAGCTTGACCGCGTCGCCGACCTGGATGATGTTGTCCGGCTTGAAGTCGCAGTACACCAGGCCGAGGTCGTGCAGGTACGAGAACGCCGGCAGGATCTCCAGCAGGTACGCGATCGCCTGGTCGATCGGCAGGGCGTCGTACTGCCCGTTGTTGGCCGCCATCCGCTGCTTGAGCAGGCTCTTCAGCGACGTCCCGCCGACGTACTCCATCACGATGTAGCCGGCGCCGGCGTGCTTGACGAAGTTGTAGATCTCGACGATCAGCGGGTGCTCGACGCGGGCCAGGAAGGTCTGCTCGGCGATCGCGGCCGCGACCGCGTCCGGGTCTTCGGAGTTCAGCAGGCCCTTGAGGACGACCCAGCGGTCCGAGACGTTCTTGTCCTGGGCCAGGTAGATCCAGCCGAACCCACCGTGTGCCAGGCAGCCGGCCACCTCGTACTGGTCGTTGACCACGTCGCCCGGGTGCAGCTTCGGGTCGAACGAGAACCGGCTGCGGCACTTCGGGCAGAAGCCCTCGGTCCGGCCGGGCTGGCCGTTGCGGGACCGGCCGACCGGGTTGCCGCAGTTCGGGCAGTTGCGGCGCTCCTCCGGGACCATCGGGTTGGCCAGGATCGCTTTGCTCGCGTCGATCGGCGGGATCGTCGGGACGTGCGTCAGCCCGGCGCCGAGGCGGGCGCCGCGCAGCCGGGTGGACGACGTACCGAGCCGGCGGGTCAGCTTCGAACCGGCCGCGGCCGCGCGGGCCGAGCCGAGCGGCATCGACGCCAGCCGGTTCGAAGCCCGGGAGACCGTCGACACGGTGTTGAGTTGGTCCCCGCCCTGGTCGGATGCCGTACCCGCTTCGGGCGCGGGCGAGCCGCAGACGTCGCAGTAGCCGTCGAGGTAGGTGCCGGTGCAGCCGGGCTGGGTGCAGGCGCCGGTCACCGGGGCCGCTGGTGCCGCCTGTGCTGCCGGTGCAGCGGTGCTCGGCACGGCGGGGGAGCCGCAGACGTCGCAGTACCCGTCGACGATGGAGCCGGTGCAGCCCGGCTGGGTGCAGGTCGTCATCTCGTTCCTTCCAGGTAGGCCTGGTAGGCCGCTACCAGTGCAGCCAGGCGCGCCAGGTCGACCGGCTCGGCCTCGATCGCCGCCCGGCCGCGCCGGTACAGCTCGGCAAGATCGTCATTGCCTGGGGCAACAGTTGCCGCCTTCACCTGATAGGCGTCCAGCAGCTGGGTCAGCTCGTCGCGGCGTTCGAGCGCACCGCCGTACGCCGCCTGCGCCTGACCGAGCGCCCGTCGTACGGCGTCCAGCCGGGTCAGGTACTGCGCCAGCTCGGCCGGCGTGTTCGGCACCGGGCCGAGCGCGGTCACGTCCGGTACGGCGAGGCGCGGCGCCGGACTGACCGCCTTGACCGCCTTGTCGGCAAGCGCGCGGACCGCCGTACCCTGCGCCTCGAGTTCACCGCGGAGAGTGCGGGCGCGGGCGACGTCGGCGGCACGTTCCTTGCGGGTGGCGGCGCCGACGATCAGATCGCGTTCGAGCTTGGCGGCGTCCAGCTCGAACGGGCCGATCAGCCCGCCGATGTCCGCGCCGCGTTTGTTGCGCTCGGCAAGATCTGTCAGGCGGCGATCCAGATCGTGGTGCTTGGCGAGCGCGTCGTTGCGGGTGGTGGCCGGCTCCTGCTTGACCAGGTCGCTGATCCGCTCCACCTGAGCACGCAACTGCCGCAACCGCGCGGCCAGGTCGGCGTCGCCGGGGTCGAGCGCGAGCTTGGCGCGCAGGCTGGCAGCCAGCGCGTCCGACAGTTTGCATGCTTCGGGCAACGAAACGGCGAGCTGTCCACCGGTGCCGCCGGCGTCCAGACCGCCCCAGATCAACGCCGCGATCCGCTCGGTCTCGGTCGGCCCGACCCGCCCGGAATCCCAGGTGACGAGGATCAGCTCGTACCGGTCCGAGACGGCCTTCCACACCGTCATCGCCAGCACGACGTCCGGGCTCAGCGCATCCGCGTCCGGCGAGTGCAGCGCCGCCTGATCCAGCTCGTCCAGCTCAGCCTTCCGCCGATCCCGCCACTCCCCGAGCGCGTTCAGATACGCCAGCAACTCCGAAGCAGTCGGCGTACCCCCCATCCGCCCCGGCGCCCCCGGCGACACCACCACCGGCGCCCGAACCGTCATTGCGGCGGGACCGGTCGGCCGTAAATGGGCACGGGCGGAGCGGGAGCCCTGCCGAGCGCGGGCGCCAGCCACCTGTCGTACGACGCCTTCCACTCACCGTTCGCCTTGATCTTCTCGAGCACGCCGTTCACGAACTTCACGAAGTCCGGATTCGTCAGCGCGATCCCCAGTCCGTAGGGTTCCTCGCTGAAGCGCTCGGGCAGCACCTTGGCGTACGGGTCCTGGGCGACGTCGCCGGCGAGCACGGTGTCGTCACCGCTGATGCCCTGGGCCTTGCCCTGCTGGAACAGCACCAGGCAGCCGGTGTCCGTATCGGCCGTGACCGGGTTGATCTTCGGGTTCCGCTTCTTCAGGTTCTCCAGGCTGGTCGAACCGGCCGGCGCGCAGATCGTCTGCCCGGACAGGTCGTCGGCGTCCTCGGCCTTCGAGTCGCGCTGCACCAGCGTCTTCTGCCCCGACCGGTAGTACTCGGCGGAGAAAGCGATCTGTTTCCAGCGTGCGCAGTTGATGGTCATGTTCCGCGCGACGATGTCGACCGGATTCTTCGTGTCGCGCAGCGCAGGGATCCGGTCCGGGCTGGAGATCACCCGCAACTCGACCTGGTGCGGCTCGCCCGGCAGCGGTTCGCCGAAGATCGCGTCGGCGACCGCATAGATCATGTCGATGTCGAAGCCCTGGATCTGCCCGGTGATCGGGTCCCGGTAGCCGAGGTTGTAGCTGTCGGCCGAGACGCCGGCGATCAACCGTCCACGTTTCTGGATCTTCTCCATGAACGAGCCGGCCGGCATCTGCCCCGGAGCCGGCAACGGACCGTCCGGCTTGAACGATGCGAGCGGGTTGACCCCCTGGCAGTCCGCCACGACCGGCGGGGCGGCTGTGGTGGGGGCCGGTTCGGGTTTGGCGGGGATCTGGGTGCTGGCGTAGTTGCCGTTGCCGCAGGCGGTGAGGAGCAGGGCGGTGGCGACCGCGGCCGGGATCAGCTTCTTCATCGGTACTCCTCCAGACGCTGCGACATGCCCCAGGCGACCAGCAGTGCGGCGACAATGCCCAGCGGTACGCCCAGCCAGCCGATCGGCGGCAGCCCGTCGCGCGCGTCGGTCAGCTCGGCCTGCACCGCCGTACTCGCGCTGCGCAGGCGGTCCGACGACAGCTTGTCGAAGGCGTTGAACGTGTTGACGGAGTTGGCGTCGGCACCGGACTTGCCGACCGCGAGGTTCACGGCGTCGTCCCACTTGCCACCGGCGTCGTCGGCACGGACCTTCTTGTGTACTTCGGCGTACGCCTGCCAAGCGTCGGTGAGTTGCACGTCGTTGCGCTGCACCTTGTCCAACTGGTTGGTCACCTCGCCGGCGGCGTCGTTGTACGCCTTGTCGAATGCCTCACCCGAGCCGCGCGCGACCAGCGTCAGGCTCTCGTTCGAACGGGCGTCGTACGCCGCGATCCGGGCGCGGGACAGCGCCAGCGTCCGGTCGTAGGAGGTGTCGCGGATGTCCTTCGCGGAGCTGGATGCGCTGGCCAGCGCGATACCGCCGATGACCGTGGTCAGCAGGACCACCACCGCGCCGGCCGCGATCGGGACGTTGAGGTAGCGGTGCGTGCGGCGGGCCAGCCAGCGCAGAGTGATCGCGAAGACGACCAGGGTGAGCAGGCCGCCGGGCAGCAGCCACAGGTTGCCCTTGCTGATGCCGTCGAACTCGGTGTCGACACGCTGCTCGTTCGCCTCGACCAGGGCCTTGACCAGCGGCAGCGAGTCGTCCTGCAGCACAGCGTTCGCGTCCTTCAGGTACTGCGAGCCGATCGGCAGCCCCTGGCGGTTGTTCGCGCGTGCCTGCTCGATGAGGCCTTCGTAGGTGAGCAGGGTCTTGTTCAGCGCACCGAGGACCTCGCGGTCCGCGGGCTGGGCGCTGGCGGCGTCGGCGATCAGGCCGGCCGCGGCGTTCATCGCGCCGACGTAGTGTGCGCGCTGCGCGGGCGGCTCCAGGCCGCCGACCAGGAACGCGTTGGTCGCGTCGGCGTTCGCGCTGACCAGGTTGGTGTGGATCGCCTGGATGCGGACCAGCTGTGCGGTGTTCGCCTGCGCGCGGTCGAGCGAACCCTCGGACTGGCTGAAGCCCTGCGAGGCGGCGAGGCCGAACACCACGCTCATCGCGGCGGCCAGGATCAGGAACGCGCGCATCCGGCCCGGCGTGCCTTCGAACCAGCGCGCGATCGCGCCGCGCGGGCCCGGGGCGTGGGCGGTCGGCTGCGGCGACTGCTGGGCCAGGTTGGCCGGCAGCACCGTCCCCGGCGGCGGGGCCGGCACGGCGGCGGGCGGCGCACTCTGCGTCTGGGTCACGCCTGTTCTCCTTGCTCGTCCTGCTGCTGGTCGGACTGCTTGGCTTCGGCAGCGTCCGCCGGCTCGTCAGGTGCCTCAGGTGGTTCAGGTGCTTCGGGTACGTCGGGCTCATCCGGCTGCTCGGAAAGGTCGGCGGCGAGGATCTGACGCAGCTCGTCCGTGGTCGGTGCCTCGACGTCGCGCAACCGCCAGGCGTGCCGGCCGATCGCGGCCTCCAGGACGTTCCGAGCGAACCGGCCGTTGCCGAACGAGCTGTCCCGCGGCGTGGTCGCGAGGATCTCGCGGAACGCGTCCACCGCCTCCGGCACCAGCTCGTAGTCGGCCGCCTCGGCGAGCCCGACCAGGATGTCGGTGAGCTCGTCGTCGGTGTAGTTCTCGAACTCGATCGTGGTCCGGAACCGGCTCGCCAACCCGGGGTTGGCCGCGATGAACGCCGCCATCGGCTCGGGGTACCCGGCAACGATCACCACCAGGTCGTCGCGCCGGTCCTCCATCTCCTTGACCAGCGTGTCGACGGCCTCCCGCCCGTACTGGTCGGCGCCCAGGTCCCCGGCGGTGAGGCTGTAGGCCTCGTCGATGAACAGCACGCCACCCGCGGCGGAAGCGACCACGTCGGCGGTCTTGGTCGCCGTCTGACCGAGGTACCCGGCGACGAGCTCGGACCGGTCCACCTCGACCAGCTGTCCTTTCGACAACAGGCCGAGCGCCTTGTAGATCCCGCTCACCAGCCGGGCGACGGTCGTCTTGCCGGTGCCCGGATTGCCCACGAACACCAGGTGCCGGGTGATTGTCGGACTCTTCAGGCCGGCTTCGGTCCGGAGCTTCTCGACGCGCAGTACGGCGACCTGCCGGTGCACCTCGCGCTTGACCCGCTCCAGCCCGGTCAAAGCGTCCAGCTCGGCCAGCAGTTCGTCGACACTCTTCTCTGACTCCGGCTCGGCCTCGGCCGCCGGTTCCGTGGCTGTCGCAGCAGCAGTCGTCGGAGCAGCCACGCCGGTCGGATCCGCCGTACCAGGCGCACCGGCGGGCAACGGCTTACCCGGCGCGCCGACGTGCATCGGTCGTGCACCTGCGGCCCGCAGTTGAGCAGCCGCGGCCACGGACGCGTTGCCCACGACCCTCATGGTCGGTTCACCCAGAGTGCAGGCCGCGGACGCGACCTCGGCCAGCGCCTCGGCGTACGCCGTCTTCTCCGGCGACCCGTTGGCGACCAGCTCGGTCAGTACGGCGGTCGGTGCGCCGCGCCAGCGACGCCCGCGCACAGCAGCGTCGAAGAAGTCCTGCGTCGTCCCGTCCGGAACGGCCTTCGCCCAGTCGGCGGGCGCACCCGGCGCGGACTCGGCCAGTGCGGCCGCCAGCGCCAACGCCTCGCCGCGCGCAGTGTCCTCGGCGACGCCGGCCCGGCCGGCGACGGTGACCAGCGCCGACAGCGCCTCCTGCAGTCCCCCCGCGCCGCTCATGACCCTCCTCGTCCAGGTGGTGGTGGCAACGGCCCCGCCCCGGGATCGGGCGCCGGGGTCGACTCGGTCGGGCCGAGGGCAAGCCCTCCGCCGGTCGAGCCGGTGCCGAACTTCTCCTGCAGGAACCGGCCGTGCGCGATCAGCGCCGCCGCGTCGGCCCGGTTCACCGCGTCGAAGACCTGGTCCATCGTCGCGGCCAAGAGGTCCAACTGGTCGATCAGGATCATCAGCGACGTCTTGCCGCGGTCCACCGGGCGCGTGTCGGCCCACTGCCGCGGCAGCCGCAGGTACCCGCCGATGGCCTCCGGCAGGTAGTCGGTCGCCGTCGCCATCACGGAGTACGCCTGCGCACTGCCGCCCAGGTTGCCGAGCCGCGGAATCGTCTCCCGCACCACGCGGACGACCCGCGCGACCCGTGACGCCACCACGGCCGGTACGGCGCCGCCGGCGACCAGTTGCTCGACCTGCACCAGGGCCGCGAGCAGATCGTCTGTCGTCGGCGGACGGGGGACCTGGACAGGCTCGGGCTCCTCCTTGCGGCCGGTCAGCCGCGCGAAGAAGTCACCCAGAGCCAACGCGCCGTCCCCCTCGTCCGTTTCTCGTGTCGTGTGTGTGCTTCGTGCAGCAGTTCTGGTCCGGCGGTTCCGGTACGGCGCCGCGGATCAGCGGCCGAGGTCGAGCTCGAGGCTGCCGTGCACGACCTGCTGGTTCTGGTTGGCGACCCGGTCCAGGTACGACCGGGACTTGGTCACCTCGGTCTCCAGCGTGCCGATGGTCGCGGCCATGTTGTCCAGCGCCTGCACCTTGAACGTGTCGATCGCGTCCATCGTCGCGTAGATGTTCTGGAACGCGGCCTGCAGCTGCGGCAGTCCGATGGTCGCCGACGCGGCCTGCTCCTGGATCGCGACCGAGTTGTCCTTGAGCATCTGCGAGGTGCGCTCGATCATGCCGCTGGTGGTGGTGTTCAGCGCGGTGATCTGGTCCAGCACGAGCTTCTGGTTGCTCAGCGCCTGCGCGACGATGACCGCCGTCCGCAGCGCCGACACCGTGGTCGTCGAGGCCCGGTCGACACCCTTGATCAGCTCGATGTTGTTCTTGATCACGATGTCGATGGCCAGGTAGTTCTGGATCGACACGGCCAGCTGGGTGAGCAGGTCCTGGTGCTTCTGCCGGACGTAGAACAGCACGTCCTCGCGAAACGCCTTCGCCTTCTCCGGGTCGGTCGCCTCCAGCTCCGCGATCGCCGCGGACAGCCGCGCGTCGAGGCGCTCGGCGACGTACACGTACTGGTTCAGCCGGGTCATCGCGTCCCAGAGCTGCTGCTTCTCCAGGTTCAGCGCGGCGTTGTCCTTGCCGAGCTCGTCCTGGCCGTTGCGCAGGCTGTGCAGGATGCCCTCGAGATGGCTCTGCGCGCTCTGGTACTTGCGGAAGTAGTCCTCGATCTTGTCGCCGAACGGGATCATCCCGAGTAGCTTCTTCACCCCGGTTGCCTGCTTCGGGTCCAGCTCCTCGACCGTACGGCGCAGCTCGAGCAGCGTCTTGCCGACCGTCGACCCCTCGGACAGGCCACCCTCCTGCAGCGCGCGCACCGGCGACTGCAGCAGCCGGTTCGAGCTCTCGGCCGCGGCTCGGATGTCGACATCGCCCATGCTGCGCACGTCACTGGCCTTCGCGGCGAACTCCGGCGACCGCGGCTCGGCGGCCATCAGCGAGGTGAGGAAGGTGTCCACCTTGCTGTCCAGCCCCGGCAACGCGGCCGGGTCGACAGCGGGCGCCATTGTCGGCGCGGCCGTCGCGGCTACCGGCTGTGACGGCGCGGGAGCGGTCAGTACCAGCCCCGGTGCGGTCGCCGTCGGCGGCTGCAACGGCGCCGCCGCGGGCTGTGCGGCAGCGGCCTGAGCAGCGGTGTTGTCGGCTTCAGTCATCGTGTTCCCCTCCGAGCGGCGCCCCTGGATACCTCCGTGACGCGCACACAATCTACGCGGTTCCCGGTCCCCCTGGCTCCAGGCGTTGCGTGCTCGTTGTTAGGTACGCCGGTACGTCACGAACGCGAAGCCGTCACCGGCCTCGCGGGCGGTCTCGGTCCAGGCGGTGCGGTCGAGGGGCGGGAACGTCACGTCGCCGTCGGGGGACTGGTCCACCTCGGTCAGCTCGAGCGTATCGGCGTACGGGAGGGCCTGGCGGTAGATCTCGCCGCCGCCGGCGACGTACAGCGTGCCGTCGTACTTGAGCGCGTCCTCGAGGGTGTGGACGACCTCGACACCGTCCGCGGACCAGTCGGGTCGGCGGGTGACGACGACGGTGCGGCGGCCGGGGAGCGGGCGGCCGATCGAGTCGTACGTCTTGCGGCCCATCACCAGCGTGTGGCCGAGGGTGAGGCGCTTGAAGCGCTGCAGGTCCTCGCGGATCCGCCAGGGCAGGTCGTTGTCCCGCCCGATCACTCCGTTGCGTCCGACCGCGGCGATCAGGACGATCGTCATACCGCGATCGGGGCCTTGATCCCCGGGTGCGGCTCGTAGCCGACCAGTTCGACGTCGGCGATCTCGTACGCGTCGATCGAGTCGCGGTGGTTGAGCTTCAGGGTCGGCAGCGGGCGCGGTTCGCGGGTGAGCTGCAGGCGGGCCTGGTCCAGGTGGTTCAGGTACAGGTGCGCGTCACCGAGCGTGTGCACGAAGTCGCCGACCTCGAGGCCGGTCTGCTGCGCCACCATGTGGGTGAGCAGCGCGTAGGACGCGATGTTGAACGGGACACCGAGGAAGATGTCAGCCGAGCGCTGGTACAGCTGGCAGGACAGCCGGCCGTCCGCGACGTAGAACTGGAACATCGTGTGACACGGCGGCAACGCCATGTCGTCGACGTCGGCGACGTTCCATGCGTTGACGATGTGCCGGCGCGAGTTCGGGTTGTTCTTGATCGACTCGAGGACCGCCGCGATCTGGTCGACGTGGCGGCCGTCGGGCGTCGGCCAGGACCGCCACTGGTAGCCGTACACCGGGCCGAGCTCGCCGTTCTCGTCGGCCCACTCGTCCCAGATCGAGATGTTGTTCTCGTGCAGCCACTTGATGTTGGTGGAGCCGCTGAGGAACCAGATCAGTTCGCCGATCACCGACCGCAGGTGCAGCTTCTTCGTGGTCACCGCCGGGAAGCCCGCGCGCAGGTCGTACCGCGACTGGTACCCGAACACGCTCAGCGTGCCCGTCCCGGTCCGGTCGCCCTTCTCGGTCCCGTGGTCGAGCACCTGCCGGAGGAGATCGAGGTACTGCTGCATGCCGTCACGCTAACACCCGGGCGTGAACCTCCAGGTAGGCAGAACTGCCGCTCGGACGGCGTGTCGTCGGCCGAATCGGGACTTCTGCATACCTGGAGATCCGCGCCTGACAAACTCGCTCCTATGGAACACGTGCTGACGCTGGTGGTGCGGGTCGAGAAGAACGCGCGGCCGGCCCAGACCGACGCCCTCGAGACGGCGGCGCGGGCGGTGCTCGCGATCCTCGCCGACGAGCGGTCGGACGGCGAGGGGGAGTGGGCCGAGGCGATGGCGGCCTGGCAGGACAACCGGATCCGCAAGATCACCAAGCGCGCCCGCGGTGCCGAATGGCGCCGGGCCGAGGCGCTGCCGGGGATCACCGTGCACGGCTCCGGCGCCGGTGCTCCGGACCAGCACCCGCCGGCCGAGGTCCGCGTGTTCCCGCCGACCCCGCTGGACGACGTACCGCCCGAACTCTTCAAGCTCCAGGTCAGCGGCACCGATTTCGAGGACACCACGGACCTTCCGCCGGTCGAACCCGGCGTACCGATCCTGTGGCTCAACCCCGCCCTCGAGATGTCCAGCGGCAAAGCGATGGCCCAGTGCGGCCACGCTGCCCAGCTCGCCTGGTGGCAACTGTCGTCGCAGTCCCGCAAGGAATGGGCCGCCGCCGACTTCGCCCTGGCCGTCCGCACCGCGACCCCAGCGCGATGGGCCGGCCTGCTGCGCTCCGACCTCCCCGTGGTCCAGGACGCCGGCTACACCGAGATCGCCCCGGGCTCCAAGACCGTCATCGCCGACCACCCTCACTTACGCACGCGGTAGTGCAGGTGTTGCGCGGTGGGCGTCGACACGGCGTCGACAAGCTCCAGCGCGTAGGACGGGGCAGGTGCGGCCGGGAAGAGGCGAGTGCCGCCGCCCAGAACGACCGGCGCCACGTGCAGACGGAGGACGTCGGCATATCCCTCGGCGAGCACGGCCTGGCAGATCTGGCCGCCGCCCATCACGTAGACGTCCTTGCTCCCGGCAACCTCCTTGGCCTGTTGGACCGCGTCGGCGGGGCCCGCGACGAAGCGGAAGCGATCCCCGAGGCGTGTCTTCTCGGGTGGTGCGTGCGTGACGACGAAGACCGGCGGGTTGACCGCACCGGTGGGCTTGGCGCCGTACCCCAGCTCCTCGTTCCAGCCGTCCGGGGCGTCGATGACGTCGAAGAGATTCCGGCCTTGGATCACCGCTCCGGTGGCGTCGAAGGCCGCGTCGAGGATGGCGCGGTCGGCGTCGTTGCCGTGGAAGACCCATTCGTGCAGGGCCTCGCCGCCGTCGCCGAGCCCGTTGCCGACACCGGCGTCGGGGCCGGTGACATAACCGTCCAGCGAGACCGAGATGTCGACGACGACGAGGCCCATGATCAGGCCTCCTTCGCCACCAGCTCGGCGAGCCGGTCCATCGAGTCGTTGATGCCGTCGGTCATGCCGTACTGGATCGACTGGTCGCGGGCCTCGATCGACGGGAACACCGACCGCTGCCGCAGCCGAACGCCGTCCTCGGTCGGCTCGAGCGTCATCTTCTCGATGCACACCTCGCCCGGCGCGCCTTCCCACTCGAAGGTCTGGATGATCATCCGCTCCGGCTCGACGGTGTGGAAGACGCCGCGGAACCCGTACTCACCGGAGTCGTCGCGGTGGATGTAGCGGTACTTTCCGCCGGGGCGTACGTCGTACTCCTCGATTTCTGCCTCCAGGTTCCGCGGGCCGAGCCACTGGGCGAGCAGGTCGGGGTCCGACATCACCCGATACAGCCGGGCGGGCGTGGCGGCGAACTCGCGGGTGACCTCGACGAACGGGGTGTTCGGAGGTGTGTTGATGGTGGTGCCGTTCATGGTTACAGCTCCTTTTCCAGTAGTGCGTCGATCCGGCGGAACCGCCGTTCGGTGGCGAGCCGGTACTCGTCGATCCAGCTCGTCAGTGCTTCGAGGGCGGCCGGCACCAGGTGGCACGGGCGGCGCTGGCCGTCCCGCGTGCGGGTGATCAGCCCGGCGGCCTCCAGCACCTGGATGTGCCGGGACACAGCCTGCTTGGTGATCGGGAACGGGTCGGCCAGCTCGTTCAGCGTGGCCGGGCCGCGCGACAGGTGCGCGATCAGCGCCCGCCGCACCGGGTCGGCCAGGGCCGCGAACGCCCGGTCGAGCTGGTCGTCATCAACCGTCATGTTTATCAACCGTTCCCTTGATCAACTGATGTGTTGACTATAGAGCCGTCATGGAAGGGCGGTCAAGCCCGGAGGTTTAGCAACTTGGGTTGACAGTCGATGGTTGTCAACCTAGGTTGCTTATATGACCGAGTTGGTGGATCCCGAAGATCCGGCGGCCGGGCTGGCCGCAGTGGTTGCGTTGCGCCGGCTGGCCGACCGGCTGGAGGACAGTCAGGTGGAGCGGGCGATGCGGGCGGGCTGGAGCTGGTCCGAGGTGGCCGAGGTGCTCGGGGTCACCCGGCAGGCCGTGCACAAGAAACACGCCCGGCGGCTGATTGCCGCCGGTGTCGCCCTGAGGAGGCGCTGATGTCGGACAACAAGAACGATCGCGACGACGGGCGGCGGGACGGGCCGAAGGATGTGCGCGCGATTCTCGTGCAGGCCGCGCGGGACGAGGCGCGCCGGGAAGGATCGAGGACGGTCGAGGCGGAACATGTTCTGCTCGCACTCGCGGCGGTGAAGAGTTCGGCTGCCGCGCGCCTGCTGGCCGACGCCGGCCTCACCGAGGATGCGATCCGGGCCGCGTTGAACCGCGAATGGGAAGCCGGCCTCGCCGCCGCCGGGATCGCCGTCCGCGTGGCCGAGCTGCCCGAGTCGACGCCCGACCGGTCGCGCGATCCGCAGATCGGCGAGTCCACCAAGCTGCTGCTGCACCGCGGTGTCGAAGCGCCGCCGAAGCATGCCCGCTTCGGCCCGATGCGGATGCTGGTCGGGATCCTCGCCTCCGACCGGGGCCGCGTCGCCCGTGCCCTCCAGACCGGCGGCGTCGACCGAGCCGTCCTGCACACCCAGGCTCTCCAAGCGCTCGCCGCCGGATCCCGCTAGCTCGCCGGGCTAGAGCGTGTCTGACAAACATTGGGGCTGTTCGTTGAGAGCCTTGGTGTCGTGTCGAGGTTTCGGTTGTTGTCGGATGTGCAGTGGTCGTTGAT
>NZ_JBEZFT010000120.1:0-18352 GCF_040649595.1 Kribbella sp. NPDC048915
GTGTCGCGCAGTTCCTGCGCTGACCGCCTCGCCTTCGTCGTGTTGTGCGGCTGCGCTTCGCTTGCCGCGAGCGGGGGCTCCGCCACCCGCACCCCCTTGCGCCGTCGCTTCGCTCGGCGGCCGGGTTGGGTTCGGCGGTCCGCTCACCTGCGGGGTTGAGTTGTGCGGTCGGCCCGGCCGCTGGAGTCGGGTTAGGCGGTCAGCTCGGCTGTTGGGGTCGGGTTGGGCGGTCAGCTGACCTGCGGGGGTTGGGTTCTGCGGTCAGCTCGCCTGCCAGGGGGGTGTGGAGGAAGCGGCGGTTGGTGGGGGGTTGGGGCGATTTCTGTCATGCCGGCGGATTGCATGACGTGGGCGGAGGTGGCGTTGTCGTGGTGGCATTCGCCCCAGATGGTGTTGACGGCCAGGTTGGGGATGGCGGCGGCGAGGGCCTCGGTGGCGTAGCCGTGGGCTCGGTGGGCGGGGTGGACGGCGTAGCCGAAGCTCCAGTCGCCGGTGGGGTCGTTGCTGACGCCCAGTCCCAGCCAGCCGACGGGGGTCTGATCGGTACGGCGGGTGAGGATCAGTTGGAGGTGGGTGCCGTCGCGGCTCGAGGGGTTCTGGAGATGGTCGAGCCAGGCGCGGACGCCGGGGACGTCGCGTGGGCCCCAGTCGTCCATGAACCGCGCCACGCGGGGATCGCACCACAGCTCGCACAGCGCCTCGAAGTCGGAGTCGATCGGCCAACGGAGTGCGAGGCGGTTGGTGACGAGCGGTAGCTCCATGCCCGGCAAGCTACCGAAGCAGGCGCCGCCCGGCGATCGAGGTTCCCATGTGTACGATGAGCATCAAACACAAGGGAGGCATTCGTGCAGGCGTTGGAGCAGACATCGCTGGACGGACCCAGCGCGATGCGGATCGTCGAGGTAGCAGTACCTACGCCGGGGCCGGACGACGTACTCGTCCGGGTCGGCGCCGCCGGTGTGAACTTCGCCGACGTGATGCAGACGCGCGGCACGTACGACGGGGGCCCGAAGCCGCCGTACATCGCAGGTTTCGAAGCGGCCGGTGAAGTCGTCGCCACCGGCGAGAACGTGGTCGGCGTGTCCGTCGGCGACCGCGTGATCGGTACGGGCGCCGGTGCGTTCGCGGAGTACATGCTGATGCCGGCCAATGCGGTGGTGCCCGTGCCGACCGGCTGGACCGACGAGGAAGCGCTCGGCCTCGTACTCAACTGGGCCACTGCGCTCGTCTCGCTGCGGCCACTCGGTCGGCTGAGCGCGGGCGACACGGTCCTGATCCACGCGGCAGCAGGCGGCGTCGGGCAGGCGGCCGTACGGATTGCCAGGCACTACGGCGCGACAGTCATCGGTACTGCATCGGCTGCCAAGCATGACGTCGTACGGCGGCTTGGTGCGGATCATGTGGTGGATCGGGAAGCGGATCTGGTGGCCGAGGTACGGCGGCTCACGGGTGGGCGGGGTGCCGACATCGTGCTGGAATCTGTCGGCGGGAAGACGTTCCGGCAGAGCATCGAGGTGGCACGCCGGGTGACCGGGAAGGTCGTCGTGATCGGGGTTGCGGCCGGGGAGGCGTCGGTCAGCAACTGGGAGCTCAACTTCCGGCATCCGGTGCACGTGATCGGTCAGCATCTGACGACGACGATCCAGCAGGCACCTGACCTGTTCGCCGCCGCACTGGCCGAACTCGGCGAGCTGATCGAAACCGGCGGCTATCCGCCCGGTCGCCCCACCGCGTACGCGCTCGCGGACGGTGCCAAGGCACTCGCCGACCTCGAAGCCGGGACCACCACCGGCAAACTCGCCCTGAAACCCCAGCCCTGAAACCCCAGCCCTGAAACCCCAGCCCTGAAACCACCAGCGCTGATCCCGCGCCGCCCCTAGATGATTGATGCGCGGCCCGAAGGTGTGCACGCTCGACAGTTAGTGTGGTGCGGGGTGGCTGTGTTCGGTCTCTGGTTCACGCTCAGCTGCGGCCCCTGGCACGGGAGACGTCCTGTCGACCTGACACACGCCACACGCCACACGGCACACGTCCGAGCGTCTCGGCTCCATCACCGCCTACGACCACCGAATCCAGACCAGGCCGTGTATCAATCACCTAGTAGTAGCGGCGCAGCCGAGGCCAGAGCGCGGACCACGGCTCGGTGGGGCCGCTGCAGAGGACCAGCGCTGTGCCGTCTGCGTCGTTGGCGACGATGTTGGTGATGGTGCCGACCTGCGCGCAGTCGCGGAAGTGAGACTCGAAGCCTAGGGTGCGTTCCTGTTCGACCAGCAGCACCGGCCCGGTGTTGGTGTTCGGGGGAGTCGCCCACTCCCAGAAGCTCATGTGCGGTGAGTACGGCGCGGGAAGCCCGTGGGCGGAACCGTAGCGGGCGAGGGCGCCGGCCTCGCCGTAGTTGCCGGTGAGCAGAGTCGCGTGTGACCGCTCGGCCTCCGGGATCGTCTGCCAGGCCGACGCGACCGACGCGGCGAAGTCGGGCCACCCGATCTGCTCACCCTGCTCCTTGTTGACTGGGATGACCAGGTCCGTGGCCGACGCGGGCAGCACGGGGAGCGTGAACACGGCAGAGCTCACCGCAGCCAGCGGCAGCGCAGCAAGGGCTGCCCGGCGGTGCTGGTCGATCCAGCGCAGCGTGGGCTCGCAACCGGCTGCCACGAGGACGAGCAGCAGCGGCAACGCGTAGTACGCCTTCCCGCCCGTCGCCAGCACGATGACGCACAGCACCGGATAGGCGAGCGCGACAGAGCGGGCCCACGGCAACTGCCGCCAGATCCGCCGAAACCCGGCCACCCACACCGGCACGAGAAACGGCGACAGTTGAAGGATCTGGAGCGGGACGAACATGATCCGGTTCTCAGTACCGTCGTCCGCGCTGATGCCACTGGCGACGGTGAGCTGCGGCCAGTCGTGCTGGAACTGCCACACCACGTTCGGCAACGCGAGCAGCCCAGCCACCGCCACGCCGACCACCAGCCACCACGACCGCAGCACGCTCCGCGGCCCCACGATCAGCAGCGAGACGAGCAGCGCGCCGACCGGCAGGACAACGAGGTACTTGTTCTCCAGCGCGATGCCTGCCGTCACACCGAGCGCGAGCCACCAGCGCCCGTCACCGGTTCGCAGCAGCTTCACGGCGAACAGCGCGATCAGCATCCACGCGAGCACGTCGTACGTCGCTGTCGACACGAGATGCCCGACCGCGAGGACGAACCCGGACACCGCGGTACAGATCGCTGCCAGTACCTGCCCGCGCCGCGCACTGCCGAACTCGCGGGCGATCAGTGCCACGACCATGATCGTCGCGACGGTGCTCAGCGTCGAGAACACCCGCAGTCCCATCACGGTGTCGCCGAAGATCGCCGTCGACACACGTGCGATGAACGGGGTCAGTGGCGGCTGGTCGACGTACCCCCAGCTGAGGTGGCGGCCGGCGACCATGAAGTACAGCTCGTCGCGGTGGTACCCGTAGCGGCCCGAGAGGGCGGTGAGCACGGCGCCGGCGAGCAGCGCCACGCTGAGCACAGGGCGTACCGCGAAAGCTGCCGTCGAAGGGCGCGTCATGACGAAATCCTGCCAGTCGCCGCGGTCCACCGGACACCGACGGTCCTGGGGGGGGATGATTGGATATGTCAACCGGACATGTTGGGAGAGGTAGGCGCCGTGGCACTGCTGTACGAGCGGATCTGTGCTCACGTGCTGGAGCAGCTCCGCCGCGGCGCTCTGCGGCCGGGTGACCGGGTGCCGTCGGAGATGGAGCTGGCGACGCAGTTCGCGGTCAGCCGGATCACCTCGAAACGTGCCCTGGAGGTGCTGCGGGAGGCCGGCCTGGTCGAGCGCATCCGCGGCAAGGGGACGTTCGTCGTACGGCGCCTGCCTGACCTGGCCGAGCTGAGCATGCCGCTGCGTCCGAGCCCCCGCCGCGAGGCGCGGTCCATCGCGCTGATCGTCCCGGACGTGTCCGAGGCGTACGGCATGGACCTCCTGAACGCTATCGAGGAGCGCTGCGCGGAGTACGGCGCCCACCTGGTGTTTCGGCGTACGCACGGACACCAGACCGACGAGGAAAAGGCCGTCGACTCGCTGGTCGGCACTGTGGACGGTCTGATCGTGTTCCCGGTGCACGGCGACTTCTACAACGCCAGCCTGCTCCGGCAGGTGCTCGACGGGTTCCCGGTGGTCGTGGTGGACCGTCACCTCTCCGGAATCCCTGTGGCCGCAGTACATACCGACAACGTGGCTGCGGCGCGCGCACTGACCACCCGGCTCCTGGAACGTGGTCACGAACACATCGCGTTTCTGTCACCGCCGCCCGTCAACACGTCATCGATCGAGGAGCGCCTGGAGGGCTTCCGTTCCGCGTTCCAGGGGCAGGACGGCCAGCCGTACCAGCTGTGCGACCTGCGCAGCACGCTGCCCGGTTCGACGACGACGGAGAGCGTGCGGGCGGACATGGACACCATCCGCGCGTTCCGCGAGCGGAATCCCCAGGTGACGGCGTACTTCGCCTGTGAGTACAACCTGGCCCGCATGGTCGATCGGGCACTCGAAGGCGATCGGCTCGTGGCGTGTTTCGACTCGCCAGGTGACTCGATCGGCGGGCCGCCGTACCTGCACGTCCGGCAGAATCAGACCGCGATGGGCCGCCTCGCGGTGGACCTCCTGCTCGCCCAGCTTCGCGGCGAACCGGTGCCGAATCTGTCCTACGTCCCGTTCGAACTGATCGACGCGGATACCTGACTTTCGGCAGTACGGCGACCGCCCCGCGACTGTGTAGCGTTCCGGACATGAAGTGGCGCCGCCTGGGAGACCTCAGCCTGTGGGGCGTGCTGGCGTTCTGTGTCGTCGCGGAGAGTGGCGCCCGCGACGATCCGTACTGGTTCACTGCGATCTGCCTCGCGGTCCTGGCGTTCGCGGTGCCGGCCCGGCGTAACTGGCCGCTCGTGGTGCTGGGCGTTGTCTCCTGGACGGAGCTGGTGATCCTGTCCTTCGGGTTGGGGACCTCCAACGGTGTGCAAATCGCGCTGGTGCCGGCGATTTGTGTGCTGAGCTATCTGGCCGGCCGGCGCGAGACAAGGCTCAGACACTTCGTCCTGCTGTGCGGTTGTTCGCTGATCGGCATGCTGCTCCTGACCGTGGTCACGCGCAGGGACGCGCCGGTGTCCGAGGCGATCCTGAACTGGCTCATCCTCCTGCTGATGGCGCTGATCGTGGTCGTGCTGCCGTGGCTGATCGGCCGGTACCGCGCGCAGCAAGCACTTCTCGTCACCGCAGGTTGGGAGCGTGCCGAGCGGATCGAGCGCGAGCAGCAGATGGAAATCGACCAGGAGCGTTTGCGTGAGCGGTCCCGCATCGCCGAGGACATGCACGACTCGGTCGGTCACGAGCTCAGCCTGATCGCACTGCGCGCCGCAGCGCTCGAGCTCGATCCGACGCTGCCAGAGCAGCACCGGCGAGCCGCCGGCGAGCTCCGGGAGTCCGCGGCGACCGCCACGGAACGTCTCGGCGAGGTCGTCGGTGTGCTGCGCGACCAGGAGGCGCCCACTGTTCCGCATGACGAAACGGTGCGTGCGTTGGTGGACCGAGCCGCTGCGTCCGGCCTGGCGGTGCAGTTGACCGAGGACGTCGACGGCGACCTCGCCCCGATGGTCGACCGCGCCGTCCACCGAGTAGTCCAGGAATCGCTCACCAACGCGAGCAAGCACGCGCCCGGTGCGGCCATCACCGTCAGAGTCAGCACGAACGAGGACGACGTCCACGTTGTGGTGACCGATACGGGTGCGACGCAGGCCGTGACCGCGCCGTCGGGTGGTCGAGGTCTGGACGGGCTGCGTGAGCGAGTCCGGCTTGCCGGGGGCACGTTCGACGCCGGTCCGTGGCCGGACGGCGGCTTCGAGGTGGCGGCGACGATGCCGCGCGCCGGCGGCCGACCCGGCCCGCCGACGGCCGCGGTGGAGCGCGCCACGGTCCGGCGCAGCGCGCGACGCGGCCTGATCATGGCGATCGCCATGCCGGTTCTGCTCGGGACACTCGTCAGTGTGGTTGCCATGGGCTACTACCTTCTCGCCGGGTACAGCGCGATCCTGCAACCGGAGGACTACGACGCGCTGACCGTCGGCCAGGCCGAGGCCGAGGTCGCGAAGGTGCTGCCGCGGATGGAGATGATCGACCCGCCGTCCGAGGGCTATGTTCCGCCCGACACCTGGAGCTGCCGGTACTACCGGCCGGCCGCACCGTTCACGGCCAACTCGGTGTACCGGCTGTGCTTCGCCGACGACGCACTCGTCGCCAAGGCCATTGTGCAGAGCGGATCTGTCCCGCCGACCCCGGAAGGCAATCGATGATCAGGGTGGTACTCGCCGACGACGAGGCGATGGTGCGGGCCGGCGTCCGCGCGATCCTCGGCACCGACGACGAGATCGAGGTGGTCGCCGAGGCGACCGACGGCGCCGAAGCGGTCGAGGCAGCACGCCGGTATCGCCCGGACGTCGCCGTACTGGACATCAGGATGCCGCGGATGGACGGCCTGGCCGCCGGGGCGGAGATCCGGCGGACCGTGCCGGAGACGGCCGTCGTCATCCTGACCACGTTCTCCGAGGACGCCTATATCGCCCAGGCGCTCGGCGACGGGGCCAGCGGCTTCCTGCTGAAATCGGGCGATCCGCGCGAGCTCATCGCCGGGCTGAAGGCGGTCGCCGACGGCGCGGCGTACCTGTCACCGAAGATCGCGCAGCGGGTGATCGCCGAGCTGAACGCGGGCTCCGGGGGAGGAGCGATGGCGCGGGCGGTGGCGGCCAAGGAGCGGGTTTCCGTCCTGAGCGCCCGGGAACTGGAGGTGCTCGGCCTGGTCGGCGCGGGACTGTCGAACGCGGAGATCGCGACCCGGTTGTACCTGGTCGAAGGCACCGTGAAGGCCTATGTGAGCACGATTCTGCTGCGGCTGCAGGTGAAGAACCGGGTCCAGGCAGCGATCGTGGCCCACGAGGCCGGACTCGTCCAGGAACGCTCCGGGTCGTGACGTTGTGAGGACACCGGGTCATGGGATAGTGGACCCTCCCGGAGACCTCACACCTCCGGGGGTACCCAGCAAGCCTCACAGGGGCCACCCGCCCCCTCTCACAGAATCGGGGATCCAGGTCGTGACCGACTCGCACAATTCCGGACAGCACAAGGACCGGGAAGCGGCGGCGGCCGAGGTCCGGAGGATGTGGCAGCCGACCCCCTCCTGGACCCAGCCGGACCCGACGCCGGCGGACGCCGACGCCGTCGAGGAGACCGACGATCGGGCCGACGCGCTCTCGCCCACCGAGTCGTGGGGAGTGGCAGCGCAACCGGCCGACCAGCCTGCGCCGTGGGCCCAGCCTCAGGAACAGACCCGGCCCGGTCCGTCCTGGGCGCAGCCTGCCGAGCCCGGCGCCGCGTCGTGGACGCAGCCCGAGGAGCGGGACGACGACACCCCGGACGCGGTCGGCTCGAGCTCCTTGACCTCCTCGAGCTTGACCTCCTCGACCGACGCGGACGAGCCGGCCGGACAGGACGGCGTCGCGCAAACTCCGGTGTTCGGCGGCGCGTCGTTCCAGAGCTCCGCTGCTGGTCAGGACCACGCCGCTCCGTCGGCCGCGAACCTTCCGCCGGCCCAGCCTGGCACGGCGCTGCCCGGTGCGGCCCAAGCTGGTGCAGCTCAGCCTGGTGGGGCTCAGGCCGGTGCAGCTCAGCCTGGTGCGGCCGGACAGCCTGCGGCCGGTGGACAGCCGTTGTCGCCCGCTGCGCAGCGGTTCTTCCCGCAGGGCGTGCCGGGTCAGCAGGCGCAGCCGGCTCAGCAGCTGTCGTACCGTGCGGACGAGTTGATCCAGGCGTTGCCGCTGCCGAAGGAGGCTCCGGCCGAGCGCGGTGTGCGGAGCGTGCTGAAGCTGCGGCCGGGTAGCTCGGAGCGCGCGGAGCGGATCGCGCGGGCGACCGCGGCCACCGCATTCCGGCGTCCGGTGACGATCGTCGTCGCGAACCCGAAGGGCGGCTCGGGCAAGACCCCGACCACGCTGCTGCTGGCCGGTGCGCTCGGTCAGGCGCGCGGCGGTGGTGTCGTGGCGTGGGACAACAACGAACTGCGCGGCAACATGCACCTGCGCACCCACGACACGAACTCCCGCTCGACCGTCACGGACATGCTGCAGGCGATGCCGATGCTGACCCAGCCGGACGCGCGGCTGGGGGACGTCGCGGCGTACCTGCGGCACCAGGTGGCCGGCCAGTACGACGTGCTCACGTCCGCGACCACGACGTACGCGCAGATCGAGGCCAAGGACTTCGACCAGATCCACCGCCTGCTGAGCCGGTTCTACAAGGTGCTCGTGATCGACACCGGGAACAACGAAGGCTCCAGCAACTGGCGCGAGGCGATGAAGGCGGCCGACGCCCTGGTCATCCCGATCAAGTGGAAGAGCCTGTCCTGCGCGGCCGCTGTCCAGATGCTCGAGGAGCTCGACAACCAAGGCCCCGAGGCGCAGCGCCTGATCCGGCGCGCGGTGATCGCGGTGTCGAACGGTCCCGGCGACGTCAACAAGGAGGTCGAGAAGCAGCTGCGCCCGTACTTCGAGTCGCGCGCGGCCGCCGTCGTCGACATCCCGACCGACATGCACATCGCCGCCGAGGGCCCGCTCGACCACTCCGCCCTCCAGCCCGGCACCCGCCGCGCCGCCCTGGAACTTGCGGCCCGGGTGTCCGAGCAGATCACGACCGCCCTTAACACCCCCCGCTGAATTCCCAGCCAGGAACACCCGCGGCAGCATCCACCGTGACAACCGCGGCAACAACCGCTGCAACAACCGCTGCAAAACCCGCAGACGCGGGCGCCGAGGCGGTCCGGACAGGCTCCGGACCGCCTCGGCCCAGTTCAACCGCGGTTCAGACAGCCCAGTCGTCTCGGGCGACCTGGGCGACCTGGTCAGGCTGGTCTGGTTCGGCTTGGGCATGTCGGGTCCGGTCAGGCGTCGCGGCGGTTGAGGGCGGTGGCGCCCAGGACGAGTGCGGCGGCTCCCCAGGCGACCAGCACCAGTGCGCTCGCGGCCTGGGAGAGCAGCTCTGTGCCGCCGGTCATGAAGCTCTGGCCGGCGCCGCCGGGCAGGAGGACGGCGACCCACTGCAGCGCGCGCACCGAGGTCTGGCCGAGCATCATCGGCAGCACCAGCAGGAACAGGAACGCGACGGTCAGCGTGCCCGCCGTACTGCGGACCACCCACGCGACCCCCGCGCTGAACAGTCCGGCGACTGTTCCGTAGCAGCCGACCGTCGCCAGGTCCGTGACCAGATCGGCCAGACTCCAATCGGCCCAGACTCCGGCGGTGACCCCACCCGCCACGGACGCGATTGCCGCCGTCGCGACGCCGTACGCGAACAGGATGGGCGCGAGGACTACCGCCTTGGCCAGTACGACGTTCCGCCGGACTGGGGTCCATTGCAGCGTCGAGCGGATGCTGTCTGTCGCGTACTCCGAGGTGACGGTCAGCAACGCGAACGCGGCCAGGACGATCTGCACGATCAACATCCCGGAGATCCCGAAATGCCCGATCGGCTGCTGCTCGGCCAGCTGGCCAGGCTCGAGATGGGTGTTGTTGTAGGCGGCGCCCAAGCCGGACTGGAGGCCGATCAGTGCGCTGAGGACGACCGCGGTCGTGAGGTTCAGCCAGCTCGATCGGACCGACCACAGCTTGGTCCACTCCGACCGGACCGCGTTCGAGAGACCGGACCCGGTCTGCACTGTGAGAGACGCTGTACTCACCGTTCACCTGCTTTCACGAGCTCACCCTGAGCCTCGACTTGAGCTTGATTGCGTTTCCTGACCCGATGCCGGACGAACTCGACGATTACCGTGACCGCGAGCGCCAGGCCGATGCCGAGGGCGACACCCTTCAGCGGGTTGTCCTCGAAGGCCTTCCCGCCGATGTAGCCGACCAGGCTGCAGTAGATCCCCCAGCTGACCGCCGCGACCGCGGCGAACGCGGAGAACGTGCGCAGCGGGTAGCGAACAGATCCCATCGTGAGCGTGACGGCCGTTCGCCCGCCGGGGACGTACCGCGCGACGACCAGCACCAGCCCGCCGCGCTCAGTCAGTGCCTGGCGCGCCCACAGCACCGCGGAATGCCGTCTGGTCCCCGGCTGCACCCGGTCGAGCAGCCGGCCGCCGGCGCCACGTCCGAGCAGATACGACACGTGGTCGCCCAGGAAGGCACCGACAGCCGCGACCGCGATGACGGCGTACAGGTTGGGGGCGCCGGTCGCCGCGAAGACGCCCGCGGTCACGACCAGCGTCTCGGACGGGATCGCCGGAAAGAACCCGTCCAGCGCGGCGAACCCCCACAGCGCGAGGTAGATCCACCACGAGGACATCAGCTCCTCGGCGAAGTGCAGAAGCGCGTCACTCACGACGCCACCGCCACGCCAGACTCAACCTCAGCATCACCCTGAGAGTTCGTGACGCCGTACTCAACACTTGCCGCGGTGAGCTCCATGTACGCCTCCTCGAGCGACGCACGCTCCGTGACCAGCTCGTGCAGCCGGACGCCGAGCTCGTACGCCAGGTCGCCCACCCGCTCGGCCGACAGACCGGTGACCAGGAGCCGCCCGTCGACGGACTCCACGCCGTCCGCGTCGACCGCCAGCCGCTCCCGCAGTACGGCGAGATCGCTCTGATCGGGCACCCGCACCGCGACCGTCGTCCTCGACGAGCCCGCGATCACGTCGGCGACCGGCGCGTCCGCGATCAGGCGACCGCGTCCGATCACGACCAGTTGGTCGGCGGTGAGCTGCATCTCGCTCATCAGATGGCTGGAGACGAACACCGTCCGGCCCTCCGCCGCGAGCGACCGCATCAGGTGCCGGACCCAGCGGACGCCGTCCGGATCGAGACCGTTCACCGGCTCGTCGAACATCAGCACCTCGGGATCACCGAGCAGCGCACCGGCGATGCCGAGCCGCTGGCCCATGCCCAGCGAGAACTGCCCGGCGCGTCTCCGCGTCACCGCATCGAGTCCGACCGTCGACAGCACCTCGTCGACCCGGGCGACCGAGATCCCGTTGCTGCGGGCCATCGCGATCAGGTGGTCGCGGGCGCGCCGCCGCGGATGCAGCGCCTTCGCATCGAGCAGGGCCCCGACTTTCGTCAGTGGGCGCGGCCACGCGGCATACGGCCGGCCGTCGACGAGCGCGGTCCCCGCGGACGGGCTGTCGAGGCCGAGGATCATCCGCATCGTGGTGGATTTGCCGGCGCCGTTCGGCCCGAGGAAGCCGGTCACCCGGCCGGGCGAGACGGTGAGGTCGAGCGAATCCACGGCGGTTGTCGCGCCGTACCTCTTGGTGAGTCCTTCGAGCGTGATCACGCCGGAGCCCCTTCGTGGGTCGGATGAGCCTGGTTCTGGTGCTGAGTCGAACCTAGGAATCGCGGGCACCCCGCCACATCTGCCGACCGTCTGGTCCCGCCCCCTACTTTCGTCAGGTGGGTCGATACCATTCGTGACGTGACCGGCACTTCGGCCGGTCGGTACCTGAGGAGTGAACGTGTCGGAAGTCAAGGTCCGTCTGATCGGCGTCGAGGGCGAGGCTGAGCGGAGTGTGACCGAGACGACGACGATCGGGGAGCTGTTCGCCGAGATCTTCGGTCAGGACCGCTCCGCCATCGCCGCCCGGGTCAACGGCGAGCTGCGGGACCTGTCCCGGGTGGTCGCCGACGGCGACGAGATCGAGCCGGTCAAGGCGGCGTCGGAGGACGGCCGCGCGATCATCCGGCACTCGACGGCGCACGTCCTCGCGCAGGCGGTGCAGGAGCTGTTCCCGGAGGCCAAGCTCGGTATCGGCCCGCCGGTCGAGAACGGGTTCTACTACGACTTCGACGTCCCGACGCCGTTCACGCCGGAGGACCTGACCAAGCTCGAGAAGAAGATGCAGCAGATCATCAAGGAGCGGCAGCGGTTCAGCCGCCGGGTGGTCAGCGACGACGACGCGCGTGCCGAGCTCGCCGCGGAGCCGTACAAGCTCGAGCTGATCGGCATCAAGGGCTCGGCCGCGGACGCCGCCGAGGGCGCCTCGGTGGAGGTCGGCGGCGGCGAGCTGACGATCTACGACAACGTCCGTCGCGACGACAGCGTCGCCTGGAAGGACCTGTGCCGCGGCCCGCACGTCCCCGCGACCGGATACCTGGGCAACTTCAAGCTGATGCGGACGGCGGCGGCGTACTGGCGGGGGAGTGAGAAGAACCCGCAGCTGCAGCGCATCTACGGTACGGCGTGGGAGTCCCGCGACGAGCTGAAGGCGTACCTCACGCGCCTGGAAGAGGCCGCCAAGCGCGACCACCGCAAGCTGGGCACCGAGCTCGACCTGTTCAGTTTCCCGGACGAGATCGGCTCCGGCCTGGCGGTGTTCCATCCGAAGGGCGGTGTGCTGCGGAAGGTGATGGAGGACTACTCCCGCCGCCGCCACGTGGAGGACGACTACGAGTTCGTCTACTCGCCGCACATCACCAAGGGGCAGCTGTTCGAGACCTCCGGGCACCTGGACTGGTACGCCGACGGCATGTACCCGCCGATGCACCTGGACGAGGAGCGGGGCGCGGACGGACAGATCCGCAAGCAGGGGCAGGATTACTACCTGAAGCCGATGAACTGCCCGATGCACAACCTGATCTTCGCGGCCCGCGGCCGGTCGTACCGGGAGCTGCCGCTGCGGCTCTTCGAGTTCGGCACCGTGTACCGGATGGAGAAGTCCGGTGTCGTGCACGGCATGACCCGCGCCCGCGGCTTCACCCAGGACGACGCGCATATCTACTGCACCCGTGAGCAGATGCGCGACGAGCTGCGCAAGCTGCTGACGTTCGTGCTCGGGCTGCTCGCCGACTACGGCCTGGACGACTTCTACCTCGAGCTCTCGACCAAGAACCCGGACAAGTTCGTCGGCTCCGACGAGGTCTGGGACGAGGCCACCGAGACGCTGCGCGAGGTCGCCGAAGGCTCCGGTCTCGAGTTGGTCCCGGACCCGGGCGGCGCCGCGTTCTACGGCCCGAAGATCTCGGTCCAGGCCAAGGACGCGATCGGCCGCACCTGGCAGATGTCGACGATCCAGCTGGATTTCAACCTGCCGGAACGGTTCGAGCTCGAGTACACCGCGCCGGACGGGTCCCGGCAGCGGCCGGTGATGATCCACCGGGCGCTGTTCGGATCGATCGAGCGGTTCGTTGCCGTCCTGACCGAGCACTACGCCGGCGCCTTCCCGCCCTGGCTCGCTCCGGTCCAGGTGGTCGGCATCCCGGTCACCGACGGCCACGTGGACTACCTGTACGACGTCGCCAAGCAACTGAAGGCGCAGGGGATCCGGGTCGAGGTCGACTCGTCCGACGACCGGATGCAGAAGAAGATCCGCAACGCGCAGAAGTCCAAGGTGCCGTACATGCTGATCGCCGGCGACGACGACATGGCGGCCGGGTCGGTGTCGTTCCGGTACCGCGACGGGTCGCAGAAGAACGGCGTACCGATCGCGGAGGCGGTCGCGGAGATCGTCGGCGCGGTCGAGAACCGCGTCCAGGTCTGACGGGGCCGGTATGACGGATCACCCCGGGTCGCCGTACGACCCAGAGGAGCTGGCGCGGCAGGACGGCGTCGGGGTGCCCGATCCGTTCCTGCGGCTCTGGACGCCGCACCGGATGGCCTACATCGAGGGTGAGAACAAGCCGCTCAACTCCGACGCGGGCGCGGGCTGCCCGTTCTGCCGGCTGCCCGGGCTGCCGGATGCCGACGCGCTGATCGTGCACCGGGGCGAGGCGGCGTACGCCGTCCTCAACCTGTACCCGTACAACCCCGGCCACCTGATGGTGGTGCCGTACCGCCACGTCGCCGACTACACCGACCTCACCGACGACGAGGTGGCCGATGTCGCGCGGCTGACTCAGCAGGCGATGCAGGCGATCCGGGCGGTGTCGGGCGCGCACGGCTTCAACATCGGTATGAACCAGGGCGAGATCGCCGGCGCCGGTATCGCGGGCCACCTCCACCAGCACGTCGTCCCACGCTGGTCCGGCGACACCAACTTCATGCCCGCCATCGCCCACACCAAGGTCCTCCCGCAGCTCCTCCCGGACACGCGGGCGCTGCTCGCGAAGTCCTGGCCGTAGGCAACAGAACGCCCTCACCCAACGGGTGAGGGCGTCGCTGTCACGGGGTCACTCGCCGTTGAGGTTCTGCTCGGCGAAGTTCTTCCAGTAGAAGTGAACCGGGTCGTTGAACGTGCCGGCAGCCTTGCCGAGCGACTCGATCGACGTGGCGGTGCCGTTGGCCTTCCCCACGCGGTACAGGTAGCCGGAGCCGCTGTCCTTGTCGATGCCGAGCAGCAGCGTGCCGGTGCCGCACGGGGCGGCGATCAGCGACTCGAAGCCCTGCCAGGTCGAGCTCCGAACCTGCTTGACGACGCCCGGGATGATCTGCCCGCCGGCGAGCGGCAGGTGCGCGGTGTAGAGCTTGCCGCTGGTCAGCGTCATCAGGAACGTGTCGTACGTCGCGGTCTGGCTGATCAGCGTCATCGCCTTCACACCCTTGTACCCGGACTGCCAACCGGTGACCTTTCGGACTGGTACGCCGTCGGTGTAGGTCACGCTGCGGCGGTAGAGCGTGCCGTCGTTGTGCAGCGAGTACTCCGTGTCGCGCTGTGCGGTCGCGGTGACGACGGTGGAGCGGTCCAGCGACCGGTACACGTCCCAGCCGCCACCGACGCGGGTGACCTGCTTCTGCGAGACGGTGCCCCCACCGGCCGGCGTCAGGTACGACGTGTCGTACAGCGCGGACCCCATGATGACCGGACCGGTGTGCGCGTCACCGCCGACCTCCGTCGCACCGAATCGCATCGTCGCGCTCAGCCGGACCTGCCCGTCCGGGTAGATGTCCTTGGCAACGATCTTGTCGACGACCTTCGCGCCGTCGGTCGCGAACGTCTGCAGCCGGTGGTCACCGCCGGCCGTTACCGAACCGACCGTGATGCTGCACGTGGCGCCCGCCGTGCTCGCGCCACCGGTGGGCTGTGCGGCGGCCAGGCCGCTCGTGAGCACCCCAAGGCCGAGCGCTCCGGCTGCCACAACCCCGCTGTACTTCGCCCACTTGCCCATTGTGTTCCTTCCCCCTGCATTCTCGGATCGGACAGCGGGTTGGATGCGGTCATGACCGAAAAAGTTCGGCCCGGCTCGAAAGAGCCAGGCCGAGTACAGGTAGCCGTTGCCGGTGTCGCGGTCGATGCCGAGGACAACGGTTCCGGTGCCGCAGGGCGCCGCGACGAGGGTTTCGAAGACCTGCCACGTCGACATCCGGACCCGGGTGACCACCGGCTGGATGATGTGCCCGCTGACCCGGGGCAGCTTTCGGGCGGCCGGAGGTGACGCACCAACCGCCGGAGGCTGTACCAAGTCGCTGTCTCAGCGCAGGAAGAGCGGCAGCATCGGGCCGACCAGGTCGGTCAGCGTGTCGAGTGTGACCTCGCGCGGCGGGTTGGTCAGCGCGGTCACCCGGACCACACGGCGCCCCTGGCGGAACACGAGCTCGCCGGCTTCCGGAAGGTAGTACCCGGGCCGCCCGATCGGCGCGAACTTCGGCGGCGGTACCTGCTGAGCCTCCGGGATCGACGTCTGCCCGAACGCCTCGACGATCGAGACGGTCGCGTCGTACGTTCCCCAGATGCAGGTCAGCGCACCGTGCACCCGGTAGTCGCGGCGTAGCTGTACCCGCAGCTGGATGAACCGCTCCGCCCCCGAGGTCGCCAGCTGGCACGTCTCGTCGGCCTGCCGCGCCGGCCGCAGGTTCTTGGGTACGGCGTCGCGCGCGGCCAACGCGATGGCGACCGCGCGCGCCTTCTCGATGCCGTCGGCCGGATCGCGGTCGATACCGCCCGCGGGGGTGATCCGAACGGCGCGGTCGCCGACGCGGAAGACGATCCGGGATTCGCTGATCGTGGCGTCGGGGCCGAGCTCGGGGAGCGGGTCGACCGCGCCCGGGTTCTCGACAAGGCGGTTGAGGGTGTCCGGCTGGATCGGCAGCGCGGTGACGCCGATCGTGACCGGGAGGTCGCCGAGGAGCAGGGTGCACAGATCCATCGCGGGCAGACCGCTGTCGTTCCAGGCGAACGGTTTGGCGGTGACCGGGCTGCGGAACTGGGCGGTCAGTCCGCGCGAGATCGCCGTACAGACCTGTGGCCCGGGTGCGCCCGACGAGCCGTCGAGGCCCTCGGGCTGCGGCGGAGCGATGACGGTCGGGACGACCGTGAGCGGGTGGACCGGGTTCGGGGCGGTACCGTCGGCGCGCTGGGCGACCGTGCAGGCACTGACCGTGAGAAGCACTGCCACGACAGCCGCCAGCCGTCTGCCGCCCATGGCGCTCACCTCCTCACGACTCAAGCATCCTCCGTCGAGGGGCCCTGCGCAGTCCGAAAACCGCAGCGCCGCGCGTGAGAGCGACCTCGTCCACCCGCCGGGGCCACGGGTGAACTACGATCGCGTCGCCATGCTTAACAGATTCCGGCAGTTCTGGACCAAGGTCATCCGGCCGATCGCCAACCTCCTGCTCAAGCTCGGCGTGAGCGCCGACATGGTCACGCTGGTGGGCACCGTCGGTGTGTCCGCCGGAGCGTTGATCTTCTTCCCGCGCGGCCAGTTGTGGATCGGCGTCGTGGTGATCACGTGCTTCGTGTTCTCCGATCTGATCGACGGGTACATGGCCCGGACCTCGGGGACGTCGTCGAAATGGGGCTCGTTCCTCGACTCGACGCTGGACCGGATCGCCGACGGCGCGATCTACGGCGGCCTGGTGATGTACTACGCGAACTCGCGGGCCGGCGACTCGACGCTGATGGCGGCCGTGACGTTGTGGGCGCTGGTGATGGGGGCGGTCACGTCGTACGCGCGGGCCAAGGCCGAGAGCCTCGGGCTGAAGGCCAGCGGCGGGCTGGCCGAGCGCGCGGACCGGCTGGTGTTCACGTTGATCCTGGCGTTCTTCTCGGACGTGTTCAACCTGCCGATCCTGCTCCAGATCGTGATCTGGTACGTCGCCGTGGCCAGCACGATCACCGTGATCCAGCGCTCGCTGAACGTCCGTAAGCAGGTGCTGGCCGACCCGTCGAACGCCGGTCTCGACACGCCGCCGCCGGACCCCAAGGGCTGATGGAGCACGTCCGGCAGCGGGCTGTCGACCTGACCTTCGCGCTCGCCTGGACCGTCGTACGCCGCCTGCCCGAGCGGACCGTCGCGTGCCTGTTCCGGCTGGCCGCCGACCGCACCTTCAAGCAGAACGGCCGCGGTGTACGGCGCCTGCGAGGCAACCTGGCCGCGGTGCGCCCGGAAGCGACACCACAGGAGCTGGACGAGCTCACCAAAGCGGGCTTGCGCTCGTACCTGCGCTACTGGCAGGAGGCGTTCCGCCTGCCGGAGTGGAGCGACGAAGAGATCATCGGCCGGGTCCGGACGGTCAACGAGAAGGTTCTGCGGGACGCATACGCCGCCGGGCAGGGCGTGATCTGTGCGCTGCCACACCTGGCGAACTACGACCACGCGGGCGCGTGGGCCGGGCTGACCGGTATGCCGGTGTCGACGGTGGCCGAGCGGCTGCAGCCGGAGTCGCTGTTCGACCGCTTCGTCGAGTACCGCAAGAAACTCGGCATGGAGGTGCTGCCGTTGACCGGCGGTGACCACGACGTCGCCGCCGTCCTCGCGGACCGTCTGCGCGCAGGTGGCTTCGTCTGCCTGGTCGCGGACCGTGACCTGTCCGAGCGCGGCGTACCGGTGACGTTCTTCGGCCGGCCGGCCCGGATGCCCGTCGGCCCGGCCGCGCTGAGCCTGAAGACGGGGGCGCCGCTGATCCCGGCGACCCTGCACTACGAAGGCCCCGAGTTGGTGATCACGTTCCACGACGTCGTCGAGCCCACCGACGTCGCCGAGATGACCCAACGCTGCGCGGACGCGTTCGCGCGGGGCATCGCGGAGCACCCCGAGGACTGGCACATGCTGCAGCGGATCTTCCTGTCCTCTGACTGATCTGCGTGGATGGGTTTCAGCGCCCGAGCCAGCGCCCGAGTCGGCGCCCGAGTCAGCGCCCGAGTCAGCGCCCGAGTCAGCGCCCGAGTCGGCGCCCACGCTCGGCGTCGCGCGCGCCCTTGTGCGGTGGGTTCAGCGCCCGAGTCGGCGCCCGCGTGCGCCCTCGTGCGGTGGGTTCAGCGCCCGAGTCGGCGCCCGCGCTCGGCGTCCCGCGCGTCCCCGCGCGGTGGGTTCACCCATCGTGTTGTGGGTTCCTGACCCGTGTGATGGGTACGGAACCCACAACACCGTGGGTGAACAGATAGGAAG
>NZ_JBEZFT010000121.1:0-17964 GCF_040649595.1 Kribbella sp. NPDC048915
GGCAGCTCGTGCAGCGCCGGCAGGATCACGTCCGCGTCGACGTCGTACTTCGTCTCGATCTCGAGCTGCTCAGTCCGTACCGGTCTGAAGACGGAAGCTTGCACAGGTTGAGGCGGGTGTGGACAGGTTATTGCTTGTCCAAGGTCCCGGACGGGTGTCCAAGGTCCCGGACGGGTGTCCAAGGTCCCGGACGGGTGTCCAAGGTCCCGGATGGGTGTTCGCGGTCACCGGTCGGGTGTTCGCGGTCCCGGTCGGGGCTCAAGGGGCCCCGGTTGCGGGGACGCGCGCCGTCAAACAGCGCGGTCGAACAGCGCGGTCGAACAGCGCGGTGGAACAGCGCGGCGCCGACTCGGTCACTCAGACCCACCCACGGATCAGTCACAAGAGCCGGATATCGGCTGGTGTAGGAGTCCCGTGGCCATGCCTCGCCCAACTGAGCGGCCGAGCGAGTCGGGTTCGCAGGTCGGGCCGGCCACCGGCGCCCGCGGAATGCTCCCCCCACACACATCGGTCACAAGAGCCTGGTCTGCGCGGTGGCCGCTGTGGCGAGGGCGTCGGCGACTGCGGCGACGGCTGGTGTTCGGGTGCGACGGGTCAGCAGAAAGACCACCCGTCCGAGGTCTCCTTCGGCGGGTCTGCGGACCGCGACGCCGGGTGCCCCGGCACCGAGGACGAGGTCCGGGAGGATGGCGCCGGCGCCGGCGGTCCGGACCAGTTCGAGCAGGATCAGGAAGTCGTCGGAGCTGTAGCGGATGTCCGGCTCGAACCCGCCCAGCTGGCGACAGACGCGCACATGCATCTCACGTTGACCGGTGCCCGGCTGACACGCGGCCCAGGGCAGGTCCGCCAACTGTGCGACCGGGACTGGATCGGCTGCGGCGAGTGGATGATCCTCCGGCAGTACGACGCGGACGTGCTCCTGCAGCAGGTCTTCGCGGAGCAGATCGTTGTGTACGGCGCGCGGCTGACCGTCGTACTCGTCGCCGACCATCACGTCCAGCTGCTGCAACCGCAGCGCGGGCGCCGCCTGCTCCACCTCGAGCTCGGCCGCCTCGACGCGGATGTCTGGATGCGACTCGGCAAGGCTACGGATCGCCGGCGCGACGACGCGGATGAACGCCGACTGGAACGACGCGATGCGGACCACGCCTGCCACGCGGCCGGCCGCCACCGCAGCCAGCTCGGCCTCGGCCGCCTCGACGCCGTCGAGCAGCGTGGTGGCGTGCCGAACCAGGACCTCGCCCGCCGCGGTCAGCCGCACGTTGCGGCCGATCCGCTCGAGCAACGGCGTACCGGCCTCGCGCTCGAGCACGGACAACTGCTGCGAGATCGCACTGGGTGAGTACCCGAGCGCGCGGGCCGCGCCGTGCACGGTGCCGCGGCCGTGCACCTCGCGCAGCAGCCGGAGCCGATGCAGATCCATCATTTGTTCAGAATATCTTCACGATATCGTCCGTGAAGCCGCGATGGACGTGAACGGTCCGCCGGCCTGACGATCGTTCGCGTGGGACGACTCTTCTGCCTTCTGTCCGCCGTCGCGTTCGGCGTCATGGCTGTGTTCGGCAAGCTCGCGTACGACGCCGGCGTATCCGTCGATGCCTTGCTCCTTGTGCGGTTCGGCCTGGCCGGCGGACTGCTGCTGATCCTCGCGCTCGCCCGTGGGGCCCTGCGCAAGCTGCCGCGGCGCGCGGTTCTCACCGGCCTCGGCATGGGCGTCTTCGGGTACGCCGCGCAATCCGGACTGTACTTCTCCGCGCTCGCGCGGCTCGACGCATCGCTGGTCGCGCTCCTGCTGTACCTGTACCCGGTGCTCGTGATGGTCGGCGCGATCGTGCTGCGTCGGGAACGCGCGTCGCGGCAGCGCGTCGGTGCGCTCGGCCTGGCGTTGCTCGGGATCGCCTTGGTGCTCAGTGGTGCAATGACCGGCCGGTTCGACTGGTTCGGCGTCCTGCTGGCGTTGGGCGCACCCATCGTTTACACGTGCTACATCCTGGTCGGCGACTCGTTGACTGCGGACGTCCAGCCGCTCGCGTTGACGGCGCTCGTCTGCGTCGGCGCGTTCGGTACGTTCCTCGTCCTCGGCGTCGCGCGCGGTACGGACCTGTCGTTCGCGCCGATCGGCTGGTTGTGGCTGGCCGCCGTCGCGCTGGTCAGCACGGTCGCCGCGATCCTGTTCTTTTTCGCCGGCATGGCCCGGGTCGGTCCGTCGGTCGCGTCGATCCTGTCGATCTTCGAGCCGGTGGTGACCGTGGTCGCGGCCGCGCTCGTGTTCGGCGAGCACCTGAGCGCGGTGCAGTGGCTCGGCGGTGCGCTCGTCCTGTCCGCGGTCCTCGTGGTGCAGTGGCCCCGCCGCCAATCGTTGCCGGAACTTTCGCGGACTTCACCGGAGATCGCGGCAGACTTGGCAGTATGAGCGGACGGGTGGCGTGGGCCGGAGTCGTCGCGTTCGTGACGGCGGCCGCGGTCGGTTGCACCGACAACGATGCGGCTCCCCCTGCGTCGGCACCGGGCGGGACCTCCGCCTCCGCCACCCCGTCCGTCTCTCCTTCGGCCACGCCTACTGCGCCTACTGCTTCTCCTAGTGCTGCTTCGCCTTTGCTTTCGCCGTCCGCGGCGCCGCATCCGGTTTCGTTGCAGGCGTTGATGACGAAGAAGTACAACGGCGGCAACCTCCGCCTCGACCGCGAGCTCGCGCGCAACCCGGCGTACACGCGGTACCACGTCACGTACCGCAGCGGAACGCTGACAATCTCGGGCATCATGAACGTCCCGACCACGCCCGGCCCGCATCCGGCGCTGGTCCTGAACCACGGCTACATCGACCCGGCCGTGTACACGAACGGTCGCGGGCTGATGCGCGAGCAGGACTACCTGGCGCGCCGCGGGTACGTCGTCCTGCACACCGACTACCGCAACCACGCCCAGTCCTCCAAGGACCCGAACTCCGAGCTCAACCTCCGCCTCGGCTACACCGAGGACGTCATCAACGCGGTTCTCGCGCTGCGCACCTCGCAGTACGTCGACCCGGCGCGGATCGCGCTGCTCGGCCGCTCGATGGGCGGCGGCATCACGTATAACGTCCTCACCGCGCAACCCGGTCTGGTCAAGGCGGGCGTGGTGTTCGCGCCGGTGAGTTCGGATGCCGCCGACAACTTCGACCGCTGGACCCGCCCGGACCGGCCGCTCGGCACGCAGATCCTGCGCAAGTACGGCGAACCGGCACGCAATCCGGAATTTTGGCGGAACGTTTCCGCGGTGAGTTTCTTCGACCGGGTCACCGAGCCGATCCTCATCCACCACGGCGAATCCGACTCGACCTGCCCGATCGCCTGGTCCCGCGAGACCTTGGCGGCACTCAAAGCGGCCGGCAAGAACGCCACGATGTACACCTACCCCGGTGAGGAACACGCCTTCGGCCCCGCCTGGCCGACCTCGATGGCCCGAACCGTCAGCTTCCTCAAGCAGCACGGCGTTTGACCCAGGCGTCCCGAAGGACAGGACGTAGTCACCGCCACCCGCCCGAGCAGGGTCGGCTTGACCCCGGATCGGCCGTTACCTCCTGTCGTTCGGTCCCTCGATCGCGTTCAGGTAGCGCCGACCAACGGTTCGCAGGTGCTGGATGAGCTGGGGTGGCCCGTCGACGTGGAAGTCGAGGCCGAGCATGCCGATGTAGACGGCGATGGTTTCGAGCGAGTCGGCGCCGGTGACGAGGACGCAGGTGTTGTCGTCGAGCGATTCGACCATGCCGACGGCCGCGTGGATCCGTGACAGCACCTCCTGCGCCGGTGCGTACACGGTGATCCGCGCGCGCACCTTCCAGCCCGTTGACGCGACGTCCCGCAGTACGAAATCGGTGTAGGCCTGATCCGTCATCGGACGCGGCGTGTACCGCCGACCTGTTGCCATCCGCAACGTCATCCAGTCGACGCGGTACGAATGCCAGTCCCCTTGCTCGTCGCGCGCCACGAGATGCCAGTACCCGTGCCAGCTCACCAACCGGTACGGCTCAACCAGGATCGGCAGGTCACGCCCGACACCGGATCCGGCCTTGTACAGCGAGTCGTCCTCGGGTACGGCGTACTCGAACCGCAGGTAGTGCTCGTCGCGAATGCACGCGGCGATCGTCGTCAGTACGGCGGGATCGACCTCGGGAGCATCGACGTTCGTGCGCGTGTTGTCGGGACCCTTCTCCATCGCGCGGGTGATCGCGTCAACCTGCCGCTGGAGGTGATGCGGGAGGACCTGCTGGAGTTTGGTGAGCGCGCGCTCGCTGCTCTCCGCCATCCCGACCACGCCCACGCCGGTCCGCAGACCGACGGCGACCGCGACCGCCTCCTCGTCGTCGAGCAACAGCGGCGGCAGCTTCGCACCGGCACCGAGCCGGTAGTGCCCCGCCGGCCCGCGCGTCGCGTCGACCGGGTACCCGAGCTCGCGCAGCCGATCGATGTCGTTACGCACCGTCCGCGTCGTCACCTCCAGCCGCTTCGCGAGTTCTGCCCCCGTCCAGGCCGGCCGGGTTTGCAGCAGGGCGAGCAGCGCCAGCAACCGCTGAGAAGTTTCCAGCAAATTAGTCTCCTGATTAGGAATCTAATGTTCCTATACGGATCCTACGGTAGAGCCATGAACACGAACGAGAGCATCCGGCCCTTCACCGTCACGATCGACCAGGCCGACCTGGACGACCTGCGTAGCCGCCTCGCGCGGACCCGGCTCCCCGAGCCGGCGCCGGGCGACGACTGGGACTACGGCACCCCGAACCACTACCTGCGCGAGATGGTCGACCGCTGGCAGAACGAGTTCGACTGGCGGGCCCAGGAGGCCCGGATGAACGAGTTCCCGCAGTACCTGACCGAGATCGACGGCCAGACCGTGCACTTCATCCACGTCCCGTCGAAGGTCGAAGGCGCGACACCGCTGCTCCTGCTGCACACCTACCCGGGCTCCTTCGTCGACTTCCTCGACATGATCGAGCCGCTCACCGACCCGGTCGCGCACGGCGGCTCTGCCTCGGACGCGTTCTCCGTCGTGGTGCCGTCGATCCCCGGCTTCGGGTTCAGCACCCCGCTCGTCGACCGCGGCTGGACGATGGCGCGAGTGGCCCGCACCTTCGACACGCTGATGCGCCGGCTCGGGTACGACTCGTACGGCGCCCACGGCTCCGACGGCGGTGCGATGATCGCCCGCGAACTCGGCGTACTCAACCCCGAACGCTTCCTCGGGCTGCACGTCCTGCAACTGTTCTCGTTCCCGTCGGGCGACCCGTCCGAGTTCGAGAAGTTCACCCCGGAGGACTACGCGGCGCTCGAGCACCTGCAGTGGTTCCAGTCGGTCGGCGGGTACAACGCAATCAACTCCACCCGCCCGCAGACGGTTGCCGTCGGCATCTCCGACTCCCCCGTCGGCCAGCTCGCCTGGAACGAACTCTTCAACAACTTCGGCAACGGCACGTCCCTGGTCACCCCCGACCAGATCCTCACCGAGGTCACCCTCTACTGGTTCACCAACACATCAGCCACCGCCGGCCGCTACCACTACGAAGAAGCCCACGCCGGTGCCGAACCGGTCGTGAACAACGCCCGCACCGGAGTCGCGGTCTTCGCCGACGACTTCAAGACCATCCGGCCGCTGGCCGAACGCGACAACACCAACATCGTCCACTGGTCCACCTTCAAGGACGGCGGCCACTTCGCCTCCCTGGAGCGCCCGGAAGAACTGACCGCCGATCTCCGCACCTTCTTCCGCTGACCACTTCTTTGGGGCCCGGAGCGAATGCGCTCCGGGCCCCTGCGGTTCGCTTAGGCTGTGGGCAAGCCAGCACAGAGGAGCTCAGATGTCGACGGAGACGCCGCAGGACCGGCCCAACGGCGACCGGGTCAACGTGATCGACACCGCGACCGCTGCCCACAACCTGCCTCGCATGCTGCAGCGCTTCCGCGCCGGCCAGGCCGAGCCACTGATTTTCGGCGACGACGGTCAGCCGGAAGCAGTCGTCGTACCGTTCGACCGTTGGGAGCTCCTCGAAGAACTGGCCGCAGACGCCGAACAAGCCGCCGAGGCTCGCGAGCTGACCCGCGAACGCCTGGCCAAGAAGCGACCCGAGGACTACGTCACAGCCGACGAACTGGCCGAGGAATTCGGCTGGAACCTCGACAGCGACAACGAACCTCCCGCGACCCGATGACCGCGAAGTACCACCTGATCATCGATCCGGACCTGCTGACGGAACTGCGCGATCTGCACGCTCGCGCGAAGGCCGATCCCAACGGACCGGCAGCCCAGCAGCTCGAAGCTGTCCGCCGCGGACTCAGCGCCCTGCGCGAAGGCCGCGAGGACGAATTCGCCAGCGAACGCCTCGGGCGCTCCGACAACCATCCCGACCTCCGCGACTGCGCCGAGATCAAGATGCCGGTCGTTCAGGAATTCAACCGCCGCGGCCGACCGATGGGACCATCGCATCGCCTCACCTACCGCGAGTTCGACGGATCGTCGCAATCCCACCTTCCGGTCCGGCAGGTGATCGCGTTCGCACCCCGGAAGGACGGCGAGATCTTCAACCAGACCGCCGCCCGCCTCGGCCGCACCCGAGGCGTCGCCCTCGAAGAACTCGACCACCTCCCGACCGTCCGCCCAGCCGTCGGCCCGGCAAGGAAGCCGGCCGCCAGGTCGGCCCACCGCGCCTGCCACTCCCTCCGGACCTGACTCAGGGCCCTCAAACCTGAGTTCGGACATTCGGCTTAGTGCCTGACTGTGCGAGTCAGGGCGTTGAGGATCTGCTGTTTCTCGCTGGGGATCGTGGGCGGGAAGGTTTGCTCGACGCCGTTGATCGCGATGGTTGCGGATCGCAGTGGCCGCAGCTGGCGGACGACGTTGCGGATCGCGAGCCCGGTCCGGTTCTGGACCTCGCGGCTGACAGCGAGTGCGGTGAACACGATGGTCAGGTGAGCTTCGATGGCGTCGTGGGTGTGGTGGAACATGGGTCGGGCACGGAGGTCGGTCTTCGACATGCGGAAGGACTGCTCGACGTGCCACAGGTCGTGGTAGCTCGCGATGACCTCGCCTGCGGACATCAGGTCGGCCGGGATGTTGGTGACGTAGCCCTTCAATCCGGCCAGCCGGCGGGCCCTGGCCAGTGAGGCCTCGTCGAGTTCGGCCGCGCCGTTGTTGTTCTTCACGAACCGCGGTATCCGTGCGGCCTTCTGTCCGGCCACGACCTGTCTGGCGCGGTTCTCCTGCAACGTCAACGTCTTGTTGTCCCGCACGGCTCGCTTGGTCGAGTAGGCCCACACCGCGCGCCACGACCCGGGATGGGTCTTGGGGTTCCAGATCGGTTCGGCCTTCAGTCTTGGGTTGTTCTCGGCCTTGTGCCCGGTGCGCGGGGTGATGGTGTCGATGACCTGGCCATCGGTGAACGCGTCGCCATGCCAACGGAAGTGGGATTCCAGATCCTTCGGTGCTTTCACTGCGCGGGAGCCGACGATGAACCTCAAGCCGGCGTCATCGAGGTCCTTCAGGTTGTTTGACGAGACCATCCCCGCGTCCGCGACGACGACCATGTCGGCCAGGCCGTGCCGGGCCTGGAACTGCTTCACGATCGAGACGATCGTCAACGTCTCGGCCTTGTTTCCTTCGAAACAGCCGATCTCGAGCGGGAACCCGTGGCGGTCGACCAGCAACCCGACCACGACCTGCGAGTCGACGCGTCGTTCCTTGGAGTAGCCGACCTTCCGCAGCCCGCCGGCGCCCTCGTCTTCCTTTTCTGCTTCGAAGTAGAGCGTGGTCACGTCGTACAAGCACAGCGACACATCGCCACTGGTCAGGGCGTGGTTGAAGCACGCGGTCGCGACGACATCGCGGTAGCCCCGCTGTTGTGCGCGGCCCAGAGTGCGGCGCATCGTCCGCTCGTTCGCAGGTTCCTGGCCAGGTCAGTCAGAACACGCCCGGTGTCGAGGATCGAGGTCGGCTCCACGATCCGGGAGATCACCAGATCACGAAACGTCGCGTCCCCGACCGCGGCGAAACCGAGCCCGGCATAGACCTGCGCGAGCACGTCGAACAACAGCCGTGACGAGGTGCCGACCACCCGCGGCGCCCCGACCCGCCACGGCTCAACAGACTCAGCCGGATCCGCGAACAGGCCAGCTTCCACGGCACGCGGCGCGACCAGCCGCGCCTTGCGCGACGTCGGCTCGATGCCCAGATCGAGCTCGTCCTGGCCGGCGTCCGCGAGCATGCCGCGGGCCTGCTCCAGCAACAACCCAAGCTCGGCCTCGGAATGCGCGGACCCGACATGCGCAACGATCCGCCCCCGCCCGTCGACGTACTCGGCGACCTGCACCGCGGTCGCTCCCGAGGCCGTCCGCACCCGCCTCACCCACGCCACAGCCCCGAGCCTAGAGCACCAATTAGTGCCTCAATCAGCCTGCCCGCCGAACCATCACCGCAGGTCAGCGACTTGCCGTCCGGCGAATCACGCCGGGGTGTCCGAACTCAGGAGGTGATCGCGTTCGCACCCCGCAAGGACGGCGAGATCTTCAGCCAGACCGCCACCCGCCTCGGCCGCACCCGAGGCGTCGCCCTCGAAGAACTCGACCACCTCCCGACCGTCCGCCCAGCCGTCCGCCCGGCAAGGAAGCCGGCCGCCCGGTCGGCCCACCGCGCCTGCCACTCCCCCCGGACCTGACTCAGGGCCCTCAAAGCCCTCGAAGGCCTCCCGCCCCCGACAACAACCGCCCCGATAGCAACCACCGAGCGCCCTACCACCCGCACCCAGCCCCCAACCCAAGGCCCATACGGAAGCAAATAGCGATCCGAAATCACGCCCGCTTCCTCCCGCTGACTGTCGATGTGAGGTTCATCCGGTCGCGAGCCGTGCCTACAGGCCTAGCGCTGTGGCGCGTTGGCTGACAGCAGCTCGAGCCAGGCCCGGACGGCGGCTACATCCGAATACCCGTGAGCCTTCAACGCATCGACGATGTCCTGCCCACAGATCATGGCAATCGGGTGCCCGTCTGCCCGCACCTCTGTGTAGGCCTGCGGTGCGAAGTGTGAAGTCGTAACGAACACACCGAACTCGCGGTGCCTAATCCGGGAGATCAGCCGAGCGACATCGCGGACGCCGACCGAGTTGTCCGCGCTATAGCACTTCGCCTCGAGCGCGAAGTCAAGACCGATCGGGTCGGACTTCGGCCCGATCATGTACTTTCCCACCGCATCCCGACCGCCGTCACGACTCGGCTGCGTGACGTCGCATCGTCCTGTGGCCGGCGCAATAAGTCGCCAGAGCTCGACAGCAACCAGCTCGAAATCGTGCTCACGTCGCCGGAAGTAGTCGCGGATCTCCGCTAGGATCGCGCGCCCCGCCTCATCACTGGGAAGTTGCTGCGCCTTCGAGCGGATCGTCGTGGTCGCGGGGGCCTCGAGGGGCATGTAGGCCCTCCCATCGACCCACGCCTTCCAGGCGATCGGGCAGTGCTCACTCTCGTAGGCCCGGTCGTTGAGCACGTCGTCGATCCAAGCCCGCGGTATGTGGCCAGCATCCAGCACCGTGAACCGAGCACGATAGTTCTGAAAGCGGTGGCCGCCAGTCGATCGCCAGACCGCAACAAGATCATCGTCGCTCGTCAGCGAAGCAGCGCCAGGCGCGAGCAAGCCATTGAAGGCAACGCTCCGCCCAGGCATGGCCTTATGAAACAGCAGAAACGGCGGAACACGGCGCCGATCAGCCGCCGTTCCATGACCGAGTGCAAAGACATCCCGCAGCAAGAGATTGCCGTCCCGCTGAGTCTGATGTAGCTCACGGCCGGGCTGGCGATTATCTCCAAAGTAGGTAAATATGCCGGTCCGAGGGTCCAGGGTGTCTGGCCAGTCGACTTCACTCCCTGAGGTATAGAGCGCAACAAGGCGCACCATTCCTTTACGCACGGATCCTTTGGGCCGGAAGCCGCCTTGATTGCCTACAGGCAGGAGGCGTGCAAGCGCATCATCCGCCGCGGAGCCGGCGCTGCCGCCCGCGTACACGGCATCGACAATCAGATCCGCAGACGGGAGCATCCCGAAGGGAAAGATAGGAGCAGCCACCGCCGCAGGCTATCTCCAGTCAAGCTCTGACGAGGCTCTCATCGGCATGGCTGACGGCGCGAATCTCCACCGCATTCGTCTGGCCCCCTCGGCGACGGACCTCAGCTGCAGTCAGATTATGCTCGCGCAGCCACTGAATGATGAAGGAGCTTGCTGAGATGTCAGACAAACCGTCGCTGACGGGATCGGAAGAGATCGACATGGTGGCGACTGAGCTGCTGCGCCTGGACCCAAGCGGTGACGGTATCGCCGACGTCTTGCGAGACACCCTCGATCAGCTTCTTGACGGCCGCCGCAGCGGCCGTTGGGACTACTCGGCTCTCCACAAGACCGAGAAGACGTATATGGGCACGCTGGTCGAGATCAACATTCACCGCAGGTTCAACTTTGCTGATGGTGTGATCACGGACTATCAGATTGCCGGTATCGAAGTCGACTGCAAGTTCTCACAAAGGATTGGCGGCTGGGAGTTTGGGCCAGAACTTGAGGGCCACATAGCTCTGGTTGTCTGGGCGGACGATAGCCGGAGCGCCTGGCGTGCCGGACTAGTGCGTGCGACAACTGACGTGCTGCGTCTGTCGAGGAATCGGGACGCGAAGCGGAGGCTGACGCAGGAAGGTGTCGGGCGAATTCGCTGGCTTTGGGCAGACCACCCCGGCTTGGCTCCAAACCAACTGCTCCACATGCCTGAGGATCAACGCGCACGAATCTTCTCTGCGCGCGGCCGGACTCGCACTCGGCACGGCCAGGCGCGACTGCTCCAACTTTGCCGTGAGATGCAAGGGGTAATCCTGCGCAGGACGACGATTGAGACGGTCGGGTACGGCCTCGACGATCCCATGAAGCGGATGCGGTCGAATGGCGGTGCGCGCGACATGCTCCGGCCAGAGGGCCTGCTCGTCTTGGGACACCAAGACAACGACCCGGCGGTGGCAGCCGCCCTCGGCCTGCCCGTGCCAGCCAAGGGCCAGTTCGTCGTTTGCCGGGTAGTACCTTCCGATGACCCAGTTGGCGCCGAGATTGAAGGGTTGTGGTGGCGCCGCGCGACTGGCGAGGACCCGGTGGTGCCTGCTCCGGTTGTGCCTCGTGGTGGGGCAAAAGGCTCGCGCAAGCCAGTCCGATAACCTCACTACTCGTGAGCGGTCCGGTGCTGCCCGGGATGCCGTCAGTGTGGCTTCGAGTCTGATCCACAGCCCAGTTGAGTCCCCGATAATGGTGTAGCGCGGTCGCCGGGATCGTCACCGACATGATCGTGGACGAGGACGCGGCCACCGCGTGATCTTCGAGTCAACATTCCACAGGATCCTCGAGGACCATCACGATGACCGCTCCACACATTGTCGACCCTGCCGGCCTGCTTGGCGAAGCACTCGCCGAGGCCAGTCCCGAGCTGATGCGCAGCCTGCTGCAATCGATCATCAACGCCCTGCTGTCGGCCGATGCCGACGCCGGGGTCGGTGCCGAGTGGGGGCGGCCCACCGCGGGCCGGACCGCCCAGCGCAACGGCTACCGGCATCGCGACCTCGACACCCGCGTCGGCACCATCGACGTCGCGATCCCCAAGCTCAGGAAGGGAACCTACTTCCCCGAATGGCTGCTGGAGCGCCGCTAACGCGCCGAAGCGGCGTTGATCACCGTCATCGCCGACGGCTACCTCGCCGGCATCTCGACTCGCCGGATGGACAAGCTCGTCACGACTCTGGGCATCGATTCGCTGTCCAAGTCCCAGGTGAGCAGGATGGCAACCGACCTGGACCAGCTCGTCGACGAGTTCCGCCACCGGGGGCTGGATGCGTCCGGACCGTTCACGTTCGTCGCGGCCGACGCGCTGACGATGAAGGTCCGCGAGGGCGGCCGTGTCATCAACGCGGTCGTGCTGCTCGCGACCGGAGTCAACGGCGATGGCCACCGCGAGGTCCTCGGCATGCGCGTGGCCACCAGCGAAACCGGCCCGGCCTGGGACGAGTTCTTCGCCGACCTGGGTCGCCCGAGGCCTGACCGGGGTCCGGCTCGTGACCTCCGACGCGCACGCAGGCCTGCGGGAGGCGATCGCTGCGAACCTGCCCGGCGCCAGCTGGCAGCGCTGCAGAACGCACTACACCGCGAACCTCATGTCGATCTGCCCCAAGAGCATGTGGCCGGCGGTGAAAGCGATGCTGCACCCTTGACGACTCGGTCTACGACCAGCCCGACGCAACGGCCGTGCACGCCCAGTTCGACCGTCTCATCGACTACGTCGCCGAGAAGCTGCCCGCCGTCGCCGATCACCTCGCATCGGCACGCGAGGACATCCTCGCGTTCACCGGCTTCCCCAAGGACGTATGGACCCAGATCTGGTCCAACTGTGAGGATCTTCGTCGTGCCGTCCGGGCCGAGCAAACCGACGAATGCGCCGAAGGACGCCGCTATCTCGGACTCGATGTCCTCGCCCGATGCCGCCTCACCACCGTCACCACCACCAACCCCGAGATCGGAGCCGACGACATGCCCGCACTCACCGCCTAACCCGACAACAGATCACGCAGCACTACACCACTTCCAGGGACTTGACTGGGCTGTTGGGGCTCGACCCGGACACGCTGCGGAGAGTCCTCGCCCCAAAGTCCGGACAGGCGCGGGTGACCGAGTTGCTCAGACTGGTGACTGAGCGGAACACGATTGCGACACTCGCGCAGCAGGACGAGTACATGGCCCGGTTGCGCGACAACGGGAACGGAGCGCGGACCAGGCTTCGCGAGCACGGCGATATCTGATCCCTGGTGGTGACTACGAAGGGCACCGCGCCGTTGCGCGAAAGCTGGGAACAGAGGTGCCGGCACCTGGAGAGGTCATCAGCCTGCGGGTTGTTCCAGCGGAACCTGGAACCCCGTGGACAGTGGACCTAGATGGCCGGAGCTGGCGCCTCGCACGCGAGGCGAACCTGTGACTGAGCCCGCACCGAAGCTCCCTGACGTGCGCAAAGGTAGGTAGCACGAGGCCGCTTTGGCTGCCTCACACGAGAGCATCGGCTAGCATCCGCTCTTGTCAGTGCAACTGGAGGACGGCGAACTCGTGCAGACGCCCCCAACGCCCGGGCGCTCGCGGAACATGCAGGCGATCCGGAGGACTAACACCAAGCCAGAGGTGCTCCTGCGTTCGGCGTTGCACCGGTCTGGTTATCGTTTCCGGAAGGATCTGAACGTCTACACGTCGTCGCGCCGAGTTCGGCCAGACATTGTGTTCACCGCACGTAGGGTCGCGGTGTTTGTCGATGGGTGCTTCTGGCATTGCTGCCCAGAGCATGGGCGACAGCCAACCGTTAACTCGCAGTACTGGTCACCGAAGCTTCAACGGAACGTCGAGCGGGATCGGCTCGCCGATACCGCTCTGGGCGAGGACGGATGGTCAGTCGTCCGCATCTGGGAGCACGAGTCGCTTGAGGATGCGGTGAGGATGGTTGAACGGGCTCTCGCGAGGCGCGCTAGCTGACCTTCGAGCGCATCTGCGCGAGGTACTCATGGCGGACGTGATCGTCCTGGCCGATGAATGCGCGGAAGTCTCCGAGCTTGTAGGCCAGTACACCAGACCCCGACTCGACTGGCTGCATGTTGAAGTCACGCATCAGGTGCTTCAGCCGCAACTCGATCTCCTCCAAGGTGAGGGATCCATTGATTCGCTCAGAAATCTCCGCGATCGTCAGCGGCTCATTCGCGCTACGCAGTACCCGGTAGACCTCGTCGTGAGTGACGGTTTCGGTCTGAACCCGCGGCTCACCTTCATGATTGAGAGCAGCGACGATCTGCCGGCCGATCGCTCGCGCCACAGGCGGCGGGAACGCATTGCCGATCTGGCGATACTTTGATGTCTTCCGGCCAGCGAACTGCCACTGCTTCTCGTCCCAGCCCTGCAGCCGGGCAACCATCTCTACCGTCAGTTTCGGATCGAAGTCCGCTGGGGTGTCAGCAGACGGCGCAGCATCAGCAATACCCAAACCGTCGACGCCCATCTCGCGCCAGGCTCGCTTGGCTCGCGTGGGTCCTAGGTCAGCGCCGCCGTGCTTCTTTGACCCGCCAACGATGGTCGGAGCTATCTTGTTCGCTCGATCCGCCCACCGCTGAGCGTGCTTCCATCCATTAGCAGCCATGAGGTCGACAAGTTCCTCGCCGACAGTGCGCCGCAGTGGCGACGCCTCAGGCCAGCAAAAGTACGGCGCATCCTCGGCACTGAGAGCGACGAGCACGAAGCGCGGGCGCAACTGGGGTACCCCATAGTCGGAGGCCTGCAGCAAACGCCAGTCCGCGACATACCCAAGCTCATTCAGGCGGTCGAGGACATGCTGCCGGTACGCGGAGAAGCGGGGTGCCGATAGTCCTCTCACGTTCTCCAGCATCAACGCACGCGGCTTCATGATTCCGCAGAGCTCGACAGCCCACGCGAAGAGGTCTCGCTCGTCGTTCGCGCCCAACTGCTTGCCTGCGATCGAGAACGGCGGACAGGGAACGCCGCCAGCCAGAAGATCCACGCCACGGAACTCCTCTGGATCCCAGACAGAGGGGTCAGCGACGTCTCCGACGCGTACGTCCCACGCCGGCCGGTTCAGCTTCAAAGTCTCGGCAGCCATCGCGTCGAGCTCAACAGCCAGCGCATGCTCGAAACCAGCAAGCTCAAGCCCGAGGGCCTGACCGCCTGCCCCTGCGCAAATCTCCACCACCCGCAGTGAGCTCACGAGACCTCCCCCGCTGATCGAACAATTGTTCGAGTGTAGAGATGGGTATCGCCCCGGGTCAAATTCACAGGCAGCCAGAGAGGGGAGACCCGATGGGCGCTGACTCGAGGCAGCAGGCGAGCCTCACATCGCATCGACTCGGCGCATCTCATGCCGAAAGTTCCGCTCTGCCGGGGACCGAACAGGCAGAGCTTATCCTCCCTCGGCGAACCAGCGTGGGACGCCCGCCGACGGCGGCTGCAACTACCTTCTGAGCACGGCCAGGCACCTGTCCCCGAGGCTGCGACCAGCTCAGAAGTCCGAGCGATCAGACTGTGCTGATTCTTCTATTGGAAGAGTTGGCGAAGGCGCGGGAGGGTTGAGGTATGGAATTTACTCAGCTTGGGCGGACGGGGCTGCAGGTCAGTCGGATTGTCTTGGGGACGATGAACTTCGGGCCTCATACCGAGGTGGGGGATGCGCACGCGATCATGGATCGGGCGCATGAGGTGGGGATCAACTTCTTCGACACGGCGAACGGGTACGGGCGGTCGATCTACCCGGGGCGGACCGAGGAGATCATCGGCGAGTGGTTCGCCAAGGACGCGAAGAACCGGGAGAAGACGGTGCTCGCGACCAAGGTGTACGGCGACATGGGGCAGGAGTGGCCGAACACGAGCCGCCTGTCCGCGCTGAACATCCGCCGCGCGCTGGACGCGAGCCTGAAGCGGCTGCAGACCGACTACGTGGATCTGTACCAGTTCCACCACATCGACCGGAACACGCCGTGGGAAGAGATCTGGCAGGCGATGGAGGTCGCCGTACAGCAGGGCAAGGTGCTGTACGCCGGGTCCAGCAACTTCGCCGGCTGGCACATCGCGCAGGCGCAGGAGGCCGCTGCGAAGCGGAACTACAGCGGTCTGGTCAGCGAGCAGTCCCTGTACAACCTGATCCAGCGCGACATCGAGCGCGAGGTGCTGCCGGCGGCCGAGGCGTACGGGCTGGGCATCATCCCGTGGTCGCCGCTGCACGGTGGACTGCTCGGCGGTGTGATCCGCAAGGAGAACGAGGGCGTCCGTCGCCTCGAGGGTCGCTCCAAGGAGACGCTGGACAAGCTGCGGCCGCAGATCGAGCAGTACGAGGCGCTCGCGGACGAACTCGGCAACGAGCCGGGGGAGCTCGCGCTCGCGTGGCTGCTGCACCGGCCGGGCGTGACCGGTCCGATCGTCGGACCGCGGACGATGGAGCAGCTCGAGTCCGCGGTCCGCGCCGTCGAGATCAAGCTCGACGACAAGACGCTGGCCCGCCTCGACGAGATCTTCCCGGGCTACAAGACCGCCCCCGAGGACTACGCCTGGTAGGCACTCTCCGCACGCAACATCACTGCGGTCGGCTCGTCAGTACGGCGAGCCGACCGCAGCTCGTTGTACGGCGAGTCGACCGCGAGTCAGGGCTCGACGGAGGCGATGAAGTCGTGCACCACGTCTCGCGAGTCGTCGGCGCGCCAGGCCAAGGCCAGTTGAGCCGGGGCAAGGTCTGGGACCGGGCGGCACACGAGACCGGGGCGTTGGTACAGAGTCGTGTTCCCTTCGGCGATCAGGGCGATCCCGACGCCCGCGGTGACAAGCTCGAGGGTCTCGTCGGCGGCTGTTGCTTCGGCGGCGATGGTCGGGGGTCGGGTTCGCGCGTCCAGGCCGAGCCAGAAGTCGCGCAGTACCGACGCGGCGCGGGAGCTGGGCGTCGGCGTCGTACCGTGGAGTCCGCTCGGCGCCAAATTCCTCACCGGTACGGTGCGCGAGCTCGGCGCGGACGACTTCCGGAACAACGCACCGCGGTTCGATGCCGAAAGCTTGCAGGCGAACAACGCGTCGTACGAGGCGCTCCAGGCACTGGCCGTCGAGCTCGGGATCAGCCGGAGTCAGCTCGCGCTGGCATGGTTGCTGCACCAGGATTCAGCGGTGATGTTCCTGGCAGCCGTACGCCGGCGCATATCGTCGAGAACCTTGCGGCCGCGGACAACACACTGCACCCGGACACGCTCGCGCGGATCGAGGCCGTCCTCGCTCGCTTGTCCCCGGTCGGCGGGACGCTGCTCTAAGCAGCTTTACGAATGGCCGACCGTTGTCGGGAGCATGCCGATCAGGGCGTCGGCGGCCAGCGAGGCGGCGGTGCCGGCGGGGACGGCGACCGAGACCTGCCAATCGGCGGCGGTCCCCGGGGCGAGGCTCACGGTGGCGTGGTCGCCGCGCTTGGCAGCGATGCGCTCGGGCACCAGCGCGACGCCGAGGTTGTGAGCGACCAGCGCGAGCAGGGTGTGGACGTCGTTGACCTCGATCGTGACCGGGTGGGCCACACCGGCGTCCGCGAAGGCGCGGTCGGAAATCGCGCGGGCGCCCCATGTCGGATCGAAGTCGACGAACGACTCTCCCGCCAGGTCGCCGAGCGTCACGCCGGACGACCGCGCGAGCCGGTGGTCGGGAGCACAGACGAGCACCATCGACTCACGCGACAGCGGGCGCAGATCGAGCCCGTCGACCGGGTCGCCCGCGGTCGCGACGAACGCGACGTCCAGGCGGCCGGAGGCGAGTTCGTCGAGCATCGGGGTGGAGCCGCCCTGGCGCACCTCGATCTCCACGCCCGGGTACGCGGACCGGAACTTGGCGAGTAACGCCGGAACGTCGACCACGCCGAGGCACTGCTCCAGGCCGACCGTGAGGTGACCGCGCAACAGCCCCTGGACCGCGGCGACCGCGTCCTTCGCGGCCTCGGCTGCGGCGAGCGTACGGCGTCCCTCGCAGAGCAGCGCCCGCCCGGCCTCGGTGAGTTCGACGCTGCGGGTGTTGCGGACGAAGAGCGATGCCCGCAGCTCACGCTCGAGCGCCCGGATCGAGGCGGACAAACCCGATTGCGAGATCGACATCGCCTCGGCGGCCCGCGTGAAGTGCTTCTGCTCGGCCACCGCGACGAAGTGTTCCAAGTGCCTCAGCTCCATGACTTAGAACTGTAGTCGATCGGCCATGACGGATTCTGCGGCGCCGCATGTTGAAACGCGCACAGTCTGCCCGCACGGTCCGGCGCGAGGGATGGTGGCGGAGGCCGCGCGCCCCTTGACAGCGGCGCGGGCGGTGGACCGCGACCGAACACACCTTCCCGACCGGGATCACGTTCGTCGGCCATGAGAACCCGCCGAGCGTCCACACTCC
>NZ_JBEZFT010000122.1:0-17033 GCF_040649595.1 Kribbella sp. NPDC048915
CCACACCGACCGGCGCACCCACCCCACCACCATCCACATCACGATCAACCCATTGCCCACCACACCAGACGGCTAACCGAACGGCGTTGGGGTTAACCGTTCGTGTTGGGGGTTCTCTGCTGGTACACGAGCAGACAGCCCCCAACACGAACGGATACCCGGCTCTTGTGACCGATCCGTGGGTGGGGCTGGATGACCGAGTCGCCGCCCACGCTGTGCCGCGCTGGACCGCGCCCGACCGCGCCCGACCTCGCCCGACCTCGCCCGACCGCGCCCGACCACGCCCGACCACGCCCGACCACGCCCGACCACGCCCGACCGCGCCCGACCGCGCCCGACCGCGCCGGACCACGCCGGACCACGCCGGACCGCGCTGGACTGCGCTGGACTGCGCTGGACGCCGCGCGCGTTCCCACACGATGGGTTCACCCATCGTGTTGTGGGTTCCTGACCCGTGTGAAGGGTACGGAACCCACAACACCATGGGTGAACCCACCTTGCGGCGGAAACCCCGAAGCCCCTACGCCCACACCGCACCCCACGCCACCACGCCATCACGCCACGACGCCACCACGCCACCACGCCACACGACCCAGCCGACGCGCCACATGACCCCGGCCGGCGGGCGGCGTGGCCCGGCTGGTCGCGCGCGGTGGGTTCACCCACCGTCTTGTGGGTTCCTGACCGGTCTGAAGGGTGCGGAACCCACAACACCGTGGGTGAACCCACCGTGCGGTGATCCGGGGTTGCCCAGGGCAACTTCAGGGTCGCGCCTGGGGAGATCCTGACCAGTCGGCAGGTACCGTCGAACGGTATGGGGACAGTAGCGCCGGAGCGGGTGGGGCAGGGCGGGGTAGTACAACCGAAGGTCTTCTGGAGAGTGGTCAGGGAAGCGGTTCTGCTGGCCACTCTCTTCCTCGTCTACAGTGCCGGCCGGCAGTTGGCCGCGCGGCACTCCGGCTCCGCGTTCGACCACGCTCACGAGGTGCTGTCGTTCCAGAACTGGCTGCACCTGCCGAACGAGGCGGCGGTGCAGCAGTGGGCGCTGCAGTTCCCGCACGCGATCCAGGGCGCCAATTTGTACTACGCCGGCGTCCATGCGCCGTTGACGGCCGCCGTACTGCTGTGGCTCAGCATCTTGCGGCCGCAGGCGTACGCACATGTCCGGTGGACGATGGTGTCGCTGACCGGACTCGCACTGATCGGTCACATCGCGTTCCCGCTGGCGCCGCCGCGGATGATGCCGGGCTTCGTCGACACCGGGCTGCTGTTCGGGCAGTCGGTGTACGGTCCGGACCACACCGGCGGTGCGGCGAACCAGTTCGCGGCGATGCCGAGCCTGCACGTCGGCTGGGCCGCGCTGATCGCGCTGTCGATGGTCCTGATCACCAGGTCGCGCTGGCGCTGGCTCTGGCTCCTGCACCCGATCGTCACGTTCGCCGTGGTCGTGGCGACCGCCAACCACTACTGGCTGGACGGTCTGGTCGCGCTGGTGCTGCTGGCCGCCTGCCTGCCGTTCCTGCTGCGACCCGGCCTGCACGCCGACCGGCCGCGGGCACGTAATTCGGTTCCACCGCGCAGGGTGCTCAAGTAACGTAGCTGGGCTCCCCACAGCACCCCCTGGAGGTTTCAGCATGCCCGCAGACACGTCCGACACACTCCAGGCCGAGCGGGACTATCTGAAGACGTCCCGGGCGGCACTGGCGGCGATGCGGGAGAAGACCGGAGCACTGGAGATCCACAGTGCGGACAGGGTGAACCAGCAGTTCCTGCTGGCCGCGATCTATCGACGGATGAAGGAACTGGAGGACGACCCGGAGGTCCCGCTGTTCTTCGGGCGGCTGGACTATGTCGAGCCGACCGACGAGACGTTCCACATCGGTCGCCGGCACGTGAACGACGCCCTGGGCGAGCCGTTGGTAGTCGACTGGCGAGCCGACATCTCGGTGCCGTTCTACCGGGCCGGCAAGGCCGAGCCGATGGGTGTGGGCCTCCGCCGGCGGTTCGGGTTCACGCACGGCGAGATGACCGCGTTCGAGGACGAGGACCTCACAGCGGGCGGTCAGGCCGAGCAGCACAGCGACATCCTGGACGCCGAGATCGAGCGGCCCCGGTCCGGACCGATGCGCGACATCGTGGCCACCATCCAGCCGGAGCAGGACGTCATTGTCCGCGCGGGCGTCGAGGACACCATCTGCGTCCAGGGAGCGCCCGGTACCGGTAAGACCGCGGTTGGTCTGCACAGGGCGGCGTACCTGCTCTATGCGTACCGCGACCAGCTCAGCCGCGCCGGTGTGCTCGTGGTGGGTCCGAACGCGAGCTTCCTGCGCTACATCGGTGACGTCCTGCCCGCACTGGGTGAGATCGAGGCGAAGCAAACCACCGTGGAGGACCTCGTTTCCCACGTCAAGATCGCCGGGCCGGGTCCCGCAGCGGTCGACGTCCTCAAGGGCGACGCGCGGATGGCCCAGGTGCTGCACCGGGCCGTGTGGTCGCACGTGAAGCTGCCCGAGGAGCCACTGGTCGTACCGCGCGGGGCGCATCGCTGGCGCGTGGCGGCGTACCAGGCCGAGGAGCTGGTCAGCGAGCTGCGCAGTCGCGGTGTCCGGTACGGCGCCGGACGCGCGATGCTGCCGCAGCGGCTGGCGCACGCCGTGCTGCTGCGGATGGAGGCGGCCGGCGACTCCCCCGACGACCGCGTGCAGGACTCGGTGGCGCGCAGTCGCCCGGTGAAGCAGTACGCCGACGCGCTGTGGCCGGCCGTCGACCCGGCGAAGCTTCTCTTCCGGCTGTTCACCGACCCGGAGCTCCTCGCGCAGCACGCCGACGGCATCCTCACTCCGGACGAGCAGGCGCTGCTGATCTGGGACAAGGTGCCGCGCTCGGCCGGCGCGGCCAAGTGGTCGGTCGCCGACGCCACACTGATCGATGAGATCGCCGACCTGGTCGACCGGACACCGTCGCTGGGCCACGTGGTGCTGGACGAGGCGCAGGATCTGTCCGCCATGCAGCTGCGTGCTGTCGGCCGACGCTGCTCCACCGGCTCGATGACTGTGCTCGGTGACATCGCGCAGGGCACCACACCGTGGGCGACACCGTCGTGGGACGAGGCGCTGCAGCACCTGGGCAAGACCGAGGCCCACATCGAGGAGCTGACCGCCGGCTTCCGGGTCCCCGGTCAGGTGATCGAGTACGCGGCCCGCCTCCTTCCGACCATCGCCCCGCATCTCAAACCGCCGACCGCGGTACGGCGGGCGCGTGGTGAACTGACCATCACCCGCGTCCCGGACAGCCTTGCCGCTGCCGTGCAGACTGTCCGCGAGGTGTCCGAGCGGCTCGGCTCGATCGGGCTGATCGTCCCGGACGCACTGGTCCCCGCGGCCCGGGATGCGCTGCAGGGCATCCCGTTCTCGGTGCTCGGCGACGAGGACGACGTCGACGCGCACCTGGACGTCGTACCGGCATCGCTCGCGAAGGGCCTCGAGTTCGACCACGTCGTGCTGGTGGAGCCGGCCGGCATCGTCGCCGGTGAGGCGGACGAGCGGACCGGACTCCGCCGCCTGTACGTCTGCCTGACGCGTGCCGTCACCTCACTGGCCGTGGTGCACAGTGAGGACCTGCCCGCGGTACTAGAAACCGCGTGAGCCGCCGGACCGGCGCGACGACCGCCGGGACGAGCCGCCACCGCTGGAGCGGGTCCGCGACGACCACGAGCTGCGCCGGCTCGAGCCGCTGTACCAGCCACTGTCACCGTCGTCGGAGCCGCTCGACGACGACGCCGCCCAGCTGCCCAGCGTGCTGCCGACGTTCGACCGCATCCGGCTGAACCGCGCACCCGGCCGGCGGGACCGCCAGCGCGACCGCATCTGTTCACCGCGCCGCCGGAAGTCCGAGTCCGGGTACCACCACTGCGTGCCGTCCCCGCGCGACCAGTACCCGTTGACGTACGCCGACAGGTCCTCGGCGTACTCCCAGTACGGGCGCTCGAGCTGGAAGCCCTTCACCATCCGGATCGCCGGCTCCGCGCCGGCCTCGTCACGCTGCTTACAGGCCGCGCACACGTCCACCTCACGCTCGGCACCGCGTTCCGGCTTCCACCGCACCTGCGCCGTACTCGGGCCGTGCCGCGGGTCGAAGAAACACGGCGCCGTCGGCTCGGGAATCGGCTGCCCGGCCCGGACCGCCTCCAGGCAGACCAGGCCGTAGCGCGCCGACCCGAGCAGCGTGGAGACCGCTTCGATGTCCTTGTCGCCCTTGGCCGCATCGAGTCGCTGCCGTGCCTTCTCGACCGTGTCCAGGATGTCCTTCGACAGTTTCGACTTCTGCGGATCCGTTGTCGTCGGCAGCGCGGAGACCTGCTGTGACAGCGCGATGATCTCCTCGTCGAGCAGCGGCTGCGCGACCTTGAGATGCGCCGCCTCGTCCTGGCGGCGGGCCCGGCGGGCACCGAGTCCGGTGACGGTGGTCCAGAGCGCGATGATGCCGGCCGCACCACCGGCGAAGGGTGCCGCATCGACGTAGAACGGCTTGTCGACGACCTGCGCGCGCTGGATGAACCGCTCGATCATTTCTTCGTAGTCCGGCGCGCAGCAGTCGACGGCCTGGTCGACCGCGTCGCCCACGAAGTACGTCGGTCCGTGGTCGGCCCGCTGCACCGCGTGGAACCCGCGTCCCTTGGACTGCGACGATGCGTCGACGAGGACGGCGTACACGCCTTCCACCCCGACCCGGTCGTACAGCTGGTCGGCGATCTCCTCGCCCTCCCAGGCCGGCCGCACCGAGTACTCGCTTTTCGACACGTTGATCTTGGCCGCCGGGATCACCGCGATCCGGATCGGAGCCGCCGCGCTCTTCGCGAGCGCGTCCAGTTCGGCCACGTCGCTCGGGTCCAGCTCGGTCACGTCCGGGTCCGCCCAGACGCCGGGGTCGCCGAGATGCGACGCCACGGTGTTCATGTAGACGCCGGGGCTGGCGGCCGCGGGCAGCGTCGGCAGGGCCCAGAGGGTCACCACCGCGAGTGCGGCGAGCAGGCGTTTCATCGTGGTCCTCCCGAGAGCCGGTCACGGCAGGCGTCGCAGACCGGGACTTCCCGCGGCTGCCCACCAGGCGGCGTGTACATCCAGTCCGTCACGGAGGTCCCGTGTGCGGAGTCGAAGAAGCACTCGGCCCGCCGGGCCGGTGCGGGCGTACCGGCGACGGCGGCCTGTGCGCAGGCCAGCCGCCAGCGCCCGTACTCGACGGTGGCGCGTACCTCTCGCAGCGTGGCGTCGTTCGGCTCCCCGTCGACGACCCGGCCGGCCGCGGCGTACGCGTCCATCGATGCCTGGACGTCCGCTGCGATCTCCATGCCGTCCAGACGCACGTCCGCGGCATCCAGTTCCTCACCGAACCGGGTGACGTCCTCCCGCGCGGCGGCCCGCCGCTCCTCGAGTGTGTCCACCTCATCCGGCAGCACCTCGAACGACGGGCGGTACAGCGCCGGTCCGCTGTCCTCCCTACGGCGGGCCTTCCACCACCACAGGCCGAGCCCGGCAAGGACCAGTACCGCCAGCGCGATCAGCACCGGCCACAACCAACCTGATGTGCCTTTCGGTGCTTCCTGCACACCCAGCTCGTCCAGGACGCCGTTGAGCATTCCGGCGGGGTCGGAGCGGCTGTGCTTGGCCAACTCTTTGGTCAGGATGTCGGCGATCGGTACGTCCACGCCGACCGCGCTCCCCCAGGTGATCGCCCCACCGAAGACGACCAGGTAGATGCCGTCCTGCTGGTGGGCGTCCACCACCGCGTCGACGTACTTGTGCGCCGCCGTGCTGTTGTCGGTGCTGGCTGCGTTGCCGTCGTTGAGTACGGCGGCGGGCACGACCGCGATGTGGATCGCCGGGTCGTGCCCGCGGATGCGGTCGGCCAGTGCAGCCGCGTCCTCGTCCGGTACGAGCGACCGCTGCGTCGGGTCGACGTACACAGGTGACGTCTGCCACCCGTCCGCCACGGTGCCCGGGTCGGTCGACCGGGTCAGCGCGGAGGCGAGGATCAGCACACCGGCAAGCAGACGCATGGGCAACAGGGTGCCCTACGGCAGGTTCTCCCCTAGCTAGTGACTCAGTCGGCCGCTGCGCTCAGGTAGAGGTTCTCGTCCCGCTCCAGTTCCTCGACCCGCTGCAGTGTCGGGTCCCGCCACAGCACGTAGACCAGGCCGAGCACGATCAGCGACAGTGCGGCGCCCAGCACCGGCAGGTACTCGACTCCGAGGGTCTGGATGACCAGTCCGCCGACCACTGCCGACAGGCCCGCACCGAAGTAGATCGCGGACGCGTTGAGCGAGATGAGGAGTCCACCGCCCAGCTCGAGCAGCAGGTTCTGGACGGGCGGGTTGAAGGCCCAGGTCAGCATGCCCCAGACGACGAGCGCGATGGCAGCGCCGACCGGTGTGCTGAGCGTCAGGTCCAGCGTGGCCATCACCGCCGTGACGGCGACCATCAGGACGACCAACGTGCGCAGGCTGCCGAACCGGTCGGTGATCCGCCCGCCCGCGAAGTTGCCGATCACCGCGCCCACGCCGTACAGCAGCAGGAGGACGCCGGTCGCGTTGCCGGTCAGGCCGGCGGTGTGCTTGAGCAGCGGGACGATGTAGATGTACACGCTGAACGCGGCGAGCACGGCGAGGATGGTAATCGCGAGGACGACCTGCACGCGCCGGTCGGTCACCCCGGCGAACCGCTCGCGCAGACTGACCACAGGAGGTGCGTCGACCTTCGGCAGCACGCCCCGCTCGGCGATGGCGACCAGGACGGCCACCGCGGTGATCAGACCGAACACGCCCTTGTAGCCGAGTGTCGGACCGAGGAAGGTCCCCGCGGGCACACCGAGAACCAGCGCGAACGTCAGACCGCCGAAGACCACAGCGACTGCCCTGCCACGCTCCTCCGGAGGCAACAGGCTGGTGGCGAACAGTGTGGCCGCGGGTGTGTACAGCGCCGCCCCGAACGCGGCGACAACGCGCCCGCCGATCAGAACGGAGTAGTTCGTGGCCACCGCGGCGATCAGGTTGCCGACCGCGGCCAGGACCAGCGCGGCGATCAGGAGGGTACGACGCTCCCAGCGGCCGGTCAGCGTGGACAGGATCGGGGCGCCGACCGCGTAGGCCAGCGAGAACGCGGTGGCGAGCTGCCCCGCGGCGGTGAGTGAGACGTGCAGCTCCGAGCTGACGTCCGGCAGCACACCGGACACCACGTACGCGCTGGTACCGACCGCGAACGCGCCCGCGCCGAGCAGGTAGATCCGTGCGGACATCAAAGGCCTTTCAGGGTGGCGGTTAGTTCGACGGCCATCGTACTACGAAGATCATCGAAGTTCGACAAACGTCGTACTATGGACCCATGACCAGCAAGCAGGTCCCGCAGCCGGAGCGGGACGAGATCCGCGTCGAGGCGGTTCTCCAGGCGCTCGGCGAGCCGGTCCGGCTGACCATCGTGCGTGCGCTCGCCGACGCGCCGGCCGGGATCAGCTGCGGCGAGCTCGAGCTGCCGGTGACCGCGTCGACCCGGGCGCACCACCTCAAGATCCTGCGCGAGGCCGGCGTGGTGTCGACCCACGTCGAGGGCACGCGGCGGATCAGCACACTGCGCCGCGACGACCTCGAGGCGCTCTACCCGGGCCTGCTCACCGGCGTCCTGTCAGCCAAGCAGTAGCCAACCGCAAAGCCGCGGTGGGGTGATCGACGGACGGTCGTAGCACGACGGCTGGCAGACTGAAGCGGTGGTGGAGCTCCGGGCGCGGTGGGACGATCTGGTGCCCGCGTCTGCCCCGTTGGCCGACGAACTCGTCACGCGGTACGTCGACCGCACCCGCCGCGCGTACCGCGACCAGTACCTCACGATCGTCCTGACCGCGCTGGACTCACTCATCCAGCTCTCCACGGACCCGACCAGCGTGCGCCTGGCCGCCTGGTTCCACCGCGCGGTCCACGAGCCCGGCGGCACACCGGCCGAGGACGCCGAGGCATCAGCGCGTCTCGCGGAGCGGCTCCTCCCGCAGTACGGCGTACCGCCAGTGCGGATCGCGGAGGTCGCCCGGCTGGTCCGGCTGACCGGCGACCTCGCCGCACCACCTCCCGACTCTTACGCACCACCCCGCCGCGACGCGAATGGCGACGTACTGCTGGACGCCGTCAACGCCGTGCTCGCAGCGGACCCGAGCCGGTACGCCGTCCACACAGCCGAGGTACGGCGCGACGCCGGCGACCGGCGGGCCGCACTGGAGCACAGGTACGACGAGGTCCGCGAACTGCTCGACGGGCACCTGTACCGCACCCAACTGGCCAGGCAGCGTCTCAGCCCGGTTGCCCGGGTCAACCTGGAGGCAGAGCTGGCCGAACTGGACAGCGAACTCCCCGCTCCATGGCGAGGCTGGCAACAGGCCGCGCTCACCGCAACGGCCCTGTTCACCGGGATCGCCGCGGCCATGGTGGCCATTGCCGCGGCGGGTGCGTCCTGGCGTACACCAGCCGAACCGGACGAGACCGGTTGGCCGACTGTCGCACTGGCAGTCTTCTCCTTCTTCAGTGCACCCCTGCTCTTCCGGTGCGCCCGCAGCGCCAGTCAGCGCGCCCGCCTGGTCGCAGGCACCGTACTGGCGACCGCTGTCACCGGACTGCTCATCGCCTGGGCGCAAGCGCCGCGAACCAACCCTGGCGTCGGCGTAGGCCTCCGAGTCCCGCTCCTGATCTCCGCGCTGGTCCTGCTGACGCTGGCCGGGTCGGCCGCGCTCGTCGCGTCGCTTCTCCGCACCCGGACCGCTCGCTTCCTCCCGGCACGCAACCTGGGGCAGCAACTCGCGTGGCTCGCCGTACCCGCGACTGTTGCACTTGTCCTGCTGCTCATCGTGCAGCCGCTGTCCCGCAGCTACGTGCTCCGGTCGAACGAGCGGGTGGAGGGTGCACCGGGCGAAGCAGGCAACGCCGTACCGTCCGTCCTCGACGGGGGCGTCGCCTGGGTCAGCAACTCTGTCTCCGGCTCCGGGGCGGACGAGGCGATCGGCACCCGGTACGGCGTCGCGATCCCCCGGCCGAGCGGCGTGGTCGAGATGCTCGACGCGGCCACCGGCGCGCTGCGCTGGCGCTACAGCCGGACCGACTCCGACGAGAAGCCGGTGATCGCGGCCACGGGCAACGGTGAGTACGTGCTGGCCCAGTTCGCCGACGTCGGCTACCTGCTGCTCGACGCGAACACCGGACGCCGGAAGGACGCGTGGCCCGGCCGCACCCGGGACAACTACATCCTGCAGGCCCAGCCGCTGCTGACCGCCGAGCGCGACGGCAAGGTGCACGGGGTCGATCCGAGCGGTCACGAACGCTGGACGTACGACTCCGGCGACTGCACCGACACCGGCGCCATCGCCACCGCCGAGACCGTCCTCACCTTCGTCAGCCACACCTGCGACGACCGGCCGGACGAGCTGACCGCGCTGGACGTCGGCTCGGGCAAGCAGCTCTGGACGAGGACCTCGACCGACACCTACCGTCGACCGGTCGTGGTGGCCGGCCTGGTCGTCGTGGCCGAGCCGGGCGGCGACGGCGACGTCCCTGCCGCACTGACCGCGATCGAGCCGCGCACCGGCGACGTCCGGTGGAGCTGGCAGGTGCCGAAGACCTGGGCCTGCCGCACCCTGCTGAACGCCGCCGGGAAGTACCTGATCGTCGTCGACTGCCCCGGCCCCAGCAGCGCGGAGAACCGGCGGACGGTGGTGACTGCCATCGACGCCAACACCGGACTGACCGCCTGGCAGACCCACGCGCCGGTGAGCCCGCGGATGAAGGTCACCGTCACCGCCGACGGCCGGGTCGTCTCGCTGAGCCGCGGCTCCAGCACCTGCGTCGCGAACGTGATCGGCCGCACCGGATTCCGGCAGGTCCGGCTGCCCGCCGGCATCAACTGCGCGCGGGATCCGCGCGCGGTCGGCAACCTCGTACTGACCTCGGGCCGCGACACGGTGATCGCTCTGCGCTAGTAACTCCCCGTAGCGGCGACTTCGGGCCGGCTCCCTGGTCACGCCGGAGTGTGACGTGCGCCGCAGTCCCGGCGTCCGCACTTCGTTGCGGAGCGCACCTGTCGAACCGCTCAGGTGACAAGCCGATATCGCTTTGGCCACGGACCGATCCGGCGGCCCCGGATCGGTCGGCCAGGACTCCCGACCGATGCCAGACTGCTTTGCCATGGACCTGCGCGACCAGTGGAATCGCCTGCTGCCGCACGCGCAGCCGTTGGGCGATGACCTGCTGGCTCGTTACGCAGAGCAACACCGCCACTATCACACACAGCAGCACCTGACCGAGGTTCTGCAGACCGTCGACGAGCTGGCCGAGTACGCCGCCGACCCGGACACGGTGCGGCTGGCGGCCTGGTTCCACGACGCGATCTACGACCCGCAGGCCGACCCCGGTGAGAACGAGGAGGTCTCGGCGCAGCTGGCCGAGCTCGAGCTGGCGGCGTACGGCGTCGAGGCCGAGCGCGTCGAGGAGGTCGGCCGGCTGGTCCGCCTGACCGCCAGCCACGACTGCGCTCCCGACGACCGAAACGGCGCCGTCCTCTGCGACGCGGACCTGCGGATCCTGAGCCTGAACGCCGAGCGGTACGACGAGTACGCCGCCGGCATCCGGCAGGAGTACGCGCACATCGCCGACCGCGACTTCGCCCGCGGCCGGATGGCGTTCTTGCAGGGCCTGAGCGGGACCCGGTTGTACGCCACCCAGCGCGGCCAGAACGAATGGGAAGCTCCGGCCAGAGCGAATCTGGCCCGGGAGGTCGAGTCCCTGGGCCCTAAGGCCGCCCGGCCGATCGGCGGGCTGGTCCCGATCGTGTACTTCGGCGCTGCGCTCGGCGCCGTCGTCGCGTCCTCGGTCCTGCTCGGCCGCGGCCTCGGCGCGGCGGCCAAGTGGCCGGCCGAGCCGGCCGACGTCCGTGGCTTCCCGGTGTGGGCGCCGATCGCCGGTACGGCGGTCGCGGCCGCACTGTCGTGCGCGTGGTTCCGGCGCTCGCAGCAGCGGCTCGTGACCATCCCGGCGATCGTCTTCGCAGCAGTCGGGCTGATCGCCGTCGGCATCTGCTGGTGGCGCTGGCCGGTCGCCCAGCCCGGTGCGGCGATGTCGGAGCGCTGGCCGTACCTGCTGATCGCTTCGGTCGCACTGGTCCTCGCCGGTGCCCTCCTGGCGCTGGCACGCCGGCTGCGCCTCGCACCGCCGTACGCGCAGGCGCCACCGCGCTGGCTGGGGTTCGGTGCGACGGCTGTCTGCGCGTCCCTGCTGGCGTGGATCGTGGTCTCGGCCGGTGAGCCGTTCGTTCAGGCGCGGCTGGAGACCGCCAACACCGTCAGTACGACGACCACCGCGCAGCCGACCCAACTGCCGGTCCAGCTCGACGGAACGCTGGCGTGGACCCGTGAGGTCCCCGCGACCGGTGCGATCGTCGGTACGGCGGGTGGCGTGGCTGAACTGCGGCCGGACGGCGTGGTCATGTCGGACGCCGCCACCGGTCAGATCAGGTGGCGCTACTCCCGCGCTGACGTCCAGGACGCGGCATCGAGCGGCGCGAAGGGCCTGGTCGTGTCCGGCGACGGCCGCACCGTCGTGGCGCACCTCCCGCGTGCGGCGCATCGCGAACCCGCGGGCATCAAGCTGCCGACGTACGCCGTACTCAACGCGGTGAGCGGACAGGTGCTGACCGAGGTCGACACCGACGGGACCGCGCTGGCCGTGGACTCCGACCGGTTGCTGGTCGCCGAGGACAACTTCGTCGTGGCGCACGGCGTCAGCAGTCCGACGCACTGGCGATCGGAGGTGCGGTGCGCCGTGACCGAGGGGGCACTGGTCGGCGACCAGGCCGTCGTGGTGGACGCCTGTGCGGGCGGTCGGGCTGTCGTCCGCGGCCTGGACGCCAAGACCGGCGCCCAGCGCTGGGAGGTCGACCTCGGCGCCCGGATCGAGCTGAGCTCGGAGCTGGACCCGTCGACGTGGGTGGGCGACCTGGTCGCCGTACCGGACACCCGAGAGATCTCCGGACTGATCTGGACCGGTGCGGCCGGCGGCACGCTGTACCAGTGGTCCGTCGACGTCACCGAGGGCAGGCTGATCTGGACCACGCCGGTCCCCGGCACGCCCCGCCCGCGACTCGGCTCCTCGTCCTGCGACGCCCAACTGGCCGCCACGCACGCGGCGCTGGTGCTGGTCACCTGCAGGTCCGCGAGCGACCCCGGACAGCCGCAGACGTACGACGTCTCGTCGTCGAGCCCTGCCGACGGGACGCCGCAGTGGCATCACTTGCTGCAGGTGCCACCGCGACTGCAGCAGCCGGAGTACCCGCGCAACGGGTTCGCACTGCTGCCGGACGGACGCGTGGTGACCCTGATGCCGCAGCAGAACGGCAGCTGCTCCCCCGTGATGATCGGCACCACCGGCGTGCAGCCGCGCCCGATCCTGGCGAGCCCGAACGCCCAGCCGGTGGCGAAGTCCGAGCAGGTCACCTGCGACAAGCCGGCCGTCACCGTGGCCGCCGCGCGCCCCGTCTTCTCCGACGGCACCCGCCTGTTCGCGCTGAACTGACGCCGCTGCCCCCGGGCCGGCAGGGCGGGAATTACGTTGCCCGAGGCAGCGTTCGTGTCTAGCGTGATCCGCATGTTCCGCGTGGTTTTCGAGTTCGACCTGTCAGGCAAGGGCCTGACGGGCGCTCCCACGTGGGCTCCGTCAGTCGATTGCACCGGCACTCGAAGCCGACCCTCTTCCTGCTGAGCAGGACCCGCGGAAGAGGGTGGCTGGTAACCGGCCCCCTCCGTGCGGTGACAGCGCTGTGAGGGCTTGCCGGAGGGTCCTGGTCAACCTTCCGATCGCCTGACATGCAAAGGATTTCTGATGGCCAAGAGCCAGTTCGTGCGGACCAAGCCGCACCTCAACATCGGGACGATGGGTCACGTCGACCACGGCAAGACCACGCTGACCGCCGCGATCACCAAGGTGCTCGCGGAGCGCGACCCGAGTGTGAACCGCTTCGTCGCCTTCGACGGCATCGACCGTGCCCCGGAGGAGCTGCAGCGCGGGATCACGATCAACATCTCGCACGTCGAGTACGAGACCGCGACCCGGCACTACGCGCACGTGGACATGCCGGGCCACGCCGACTACGTGAAGAACATGATCACCGGCGCCGCGCAGGTGGACGCCGCGATCCTGGTCGTGTCCGCGCAGGACGGCGCCATGCCGCAGACGCGGGAGCACGTGCTGCTCGCGCGCCGGGTGGGCGTGCCGTACCTCGTGGTCGCGCTGAACAAGGCCGACACCGTCGACGACCCGGAGCTGCTCGACCTGGTCGAGCTGGAGGTCCGTGAACTCCTGTCGGAGTACGGCTTCCCCGGCGACGACGTACCGGTCGTGCGCGTGTCCGGACTGAAGGCGCTCGAGGGCGACCCGCGGTGGACCGCCGCGATCGGCGAGCTGCTGGACGCGGTCGACAGCTACGTGCCGGTGCCGGACCGTGAGCTCGGCGAGCCGTTCCTGATGCCGATCGAGAACGTGCTCACGATCAGCGGCCGCGGCACAGTGGTCACCGGTGCCGTCGAGCGCGGTTCGCTGAAGCTCGGCGACGCGGTCGAGGTGGTCGGCCTCGGCCCGACGATCACCAGTACGGCGATCGGTCTGGAGACGTTCGGCAAGTCGCTGGAGTCCGCGGACGCGGGCGACAACGCGGCGGTGCTGCTGCGTGGCGTCAAGCGCGACGAGGTCCGTCGCGGCCAGGTGGTGGCGTTGCCGGGCAGTGTGCGGCCGCACCGGAAGTTCCGGGCGAACCTGCACGCGCTGTCGACCGCCGAGGGCGGTCGGCACACGCCGTTCGCCGCGGACTACCGGCCGCAGTTCTACTTCCGGACCACGGACGTGTCCGGCGGGATCGACCTGGGTGAGATCGCCCTGGTGATGCCCGGCGACACGATCGAGCTCGGGGTGGAGCTGGAGAAGCCGGTCGCGATGGACGTCGGCCTCGGCTTCGCGGTCCGCGAGGGCGGTCACACCGTCGCCGCGGGCACCGTGACCGAGCTGCTCGACTAGCTACTCATCCGGTAGTACGGAACGGCCCTCACTTCGGTGCGGGCCGTTTCCGTTGTCTGAGCCCGGACGCGATCAGCCGCTCCACCAGCTCCCGGCTGGACACCGGTACGGCGCCGGCCGCGACGAGGTCGTCGTACCGGTCGCTCGGCACGTCGTAGTGGTCCCGGTCGAAGCCGCGCGCCGGGATCCCGGCCGCCTGCGCGAACGCATGCAGCTCGGCCAGCGACTCGTCGCTGACCAGGTGGGACCACACCCGGTCCCAGGCGGGCCAGGCGGGCGGGTCGATGAGGATCATCCGCGGGCGTCCTGCGCGTCGAGCAGGTTGCGCCAGGAGCGGACGAACCGCGAGTTCACGTACGCCTTCGTCCACGACCCGTCCTGGCGGACCGACGTACCGACGTGGAACCGCCGGACGCCGGCCTGGTACAGCCACGGCACATGCTCCGGTTGCAGGCCGCCGCCGGCCATCATCACGCCGGCCACCGCCTGGTCGTCCTTGGCCAGCCGGCACAGTTCGTCCAGCCCGTGCGACGCACCCAGCGACGATCCGGCGGTGAGCACGCAGTCCATCCCGGGCAGGGTACGCAGCGCACGCCAGGCCGGCTTCTGGTCCAGTACGGCGTCGATCGCGCGGTGGAAGGTCCACGGCGTGCCCTCGAACGTACTGACCAGCGCGGTCACCGACTCGACGTCGACCTGGTTGTCCGGCGTCAGGAACCCGAGCACGAACCCGTCCGCGCCCGCGGCCAGGAAGGACTGCGCCATCGCGGTCAGCCGGTTCAGGTCGCCGCCGGTGACGGTGAACGAGTTCTCCAGCCGCAGCATGACCCGCAACGGCAGATCGGTGACCCGCCGGATCGCGCTGACCGTCGACACCGACGGGCAGAGGCCGTCGGTGTCCATCGACGCGCACAGCTCCAGCCGGTCCGCTCCGCCCTCCTGCGCCGCCTCCGCGTCCGCGGGGTGTAACGCGATGATCTCCAGCAACGAACCCATGCGCCCCATCCTCTCGCACCCGGGCCGCGACCGCCGGGAACCGCTCACGAATAGCTCCCCGAAGTGGCAGGAAATGGTGTTGCACTGGCAGCGGGGCTTCTGTATCGTTTTTCTAGAACGTTCTAGTAGAACGATCCAGAGCGAGGTGGTGGAGATGGCCGGAGTGACCCTGAAGACCGTGGCGAAGGCCGTGGGCGTCTCGCCGTCCACCGTCTCGAACGCCTACAACAAGCCCGACCAGCTCTCCGCCACACTCCGTGAGCGGATCCTGGCCACCGCCCAGGAGCTCGGGTACGCCGGGCCGGACGCCTCGGCACGCGCGCTGCGCAGCGGCAAAGCCGGCGCCATCGGGGTGCTGTTCACCGACAAGCTCGCCTACGCGTTCTCGGACCCGTACGCGGTCGGCTTCCTGGCCGGACTGGCCGAGGTGGCCGAGGAGTTCGCCACCAGCCTGCTGCTGATGCCGCTCAGCTCGACCGACATCGCCGGCGGCAGCAACGCCGTCCAGCAGGCGGCGATCGACGGCGCGGCGATCTTCTGCGTGCCGAGCGGGCACCCGGCCCTCGAGATCCTCGCCAACCGCGGGATTCCGGCGGTGTCGACCGACCGTGGCGATCACCCGGACCTGTCCTGGGTCGCGATCGACGAGGTCGAGGCGGCAGCGCAACTGGGCGAGCACCTGGCCCGGCTGGGGCACCGGGACGTCGTCGTGCTGGTCGACAACGCTCAGGCCGCGGGCGGCCGGCCGGTGGAGCTGACGGTCGATCAGGTCGGGTACACCGACTGCGAGCTGCGGATCCAGGGCCTGCAGAAGGCGATGCCGAACGCCCGGCTGCGGATCGTCTCGGGCGGCCACAACGCGCTCGAGTCCGGCCTGCGCGGCGCGGAGTACGTGCTCGACTCGCAGGACCGGCCGACGGCCATCGTCGGCCTGAGCGACGTCCAGGCGCTCGGCGCCCTGGAAGCGATGAAAGTCCGGGGGCTGACCCCCGGTCGCGATCTGACCCTGGCGGGATTCGACGACATCCCCGCCGCGGCGGCCGCCGGTCTGACGACGGTCCGCCAGCCGATCAAGGACAAAGGGCGCGCCGTCGGCCGCATCCTGCTCGACCCCGCGACCACCGAACGCCAGTTGCTGATGCCCACGCAACTGATCGTCCGGTCGACCAGCGGACCCGCGCCCAAACACTGACGACACCACAGACCCGTCCCAGGAACCGCTCGGTTCCCGGGACGATCGATCACGCTCTCAGGAGGGAGCAGAATCATGCTGCACTTCATTGCCGGTAACACCGCGGTCGAGAACGCCGCGCCCTCAGCCACTCGGCCCTCCCGGACGCTCCCCAGCAGCCGTACGAGCCCGCCCGGAACCGGCCGGTGCGCGCGCGGCTGAGCGCCGTACTGCGTTCCGTCGCCGAACGCGAACTCCGCCTCGCCGACCGCATCGACCCCGCCCCGACCTGCCAGACGGTCACCGGCTGACACCCCACCGCCCAACGCGCCCGCACCCGTCAACTGTTTCGGGTCGGTCGGGTGGCTCCCACGCGGGGGATAACCACGCGTGGTGGGGGTTCTCCGCTCGTACACCAGCAGAGAACCCCCAACACGAGAGGTTGACCCACCATGTTGGCCCGCACGAGCGCCCACGACGGCCGCGGTCGTCCAGGAGACCCCGGGCAGCACACGTTCTCCCTCGACTCGCGCCGAGCGACCACGCCGGCAGCCCGGCCAACCCAGCCAACCCCGCCAACCCCGCCAAGCCAGCCAACCCAGCCAACCCAGCCAACCCAGCCAACCCAGTTCGCCGGGTTCGTACCAGCCCTGCACCGCCGGCAACTGCTGACCCGCGAAACTCTCCTAGAGCGTGTCTGACAAACATTGGGGCTGTTCGTTGAGAGCCTTGGTGTCGTGTCGAGGTTTCGGTTGTTGTCGGATGTGCAGTGGTCGTTGA